>NZ_NGVM01000059.1:0-1591 GCF_002238115.1 Streptococcus sp. KR
GATATTGTCCAACAAGAAGCTAAAAGTTTAATGGTTCGGATGGATCAAGCATTGGAACAATTAAGATTGAGTCAGGAGAAACAAACGAAGCGTAGTTTTGAACAAAAACTGGAGAAGTTTAAAGATCAGAGCAAGCAGGCTGTCGAAGATCACAAGCAGGAGTTGAAAGCAGATGCACAATCAAAAAAAGAGAAGGGTTTCTCGAAATGACCGAACGGGACACCCCAAATAAACCCAAGGTCAAATTAAAAACAAATCATCATCAAGGAGGACAACACTCATGACTAATGAACAAGAAGAACAACTGATTATCATCCTTTCAGACTTTATTCCAATCATGGATGGAGACAGAGTTCAAGGAGTATCGCCAAGCGCTAAAGACTTGACTCGCCAAAAAGTTCTGGAGCAACTAGAGGAAGAACAGTCTCAACTACCTGAAGGAGATCCAGCTCTTTTGGAGTGGGAAGAAGAAAATATTGAGCTACTCAAGATGATTACAGATGAAGAATTTCAAGCTGTACTCACTGAAAAAATCTTACTGACAGAAATACAAATTGGGCAGTCTATTTTCCAGCCTCTAACTACTCAACAACTTTCTGTCCTAGCTGAAAAGTTGCAAGGTCAGAAAGAAAAAAGTGTAGAAAATAGTGATAAGCAATCATCTATTTTCAAAAACATCTTCAGTTGGTTACGATAAATTGTTAGAAGTTGTACTCCAAAAGATATAAGAAAGGGGCTTGGGGATTTCCCCAAAACTGAGAAAATCAAGAAGGAAAACTACAAGGTTCTCCTTCTCTGATTTTTTTAAATTTTGCAAATGGATATCCATTTGCTACGCTTGCCACAAGGAAGTCAGGGGCTGATGCCTGGTCAGAAAATGCCAGAGACTTTGAGAGAAAGAGGATAAAAAAAATAATGCAGAAACGAGAAAATAGAAAACGCTATATACAAAAATTGATACGACTAACACCAGAGGAAGATCGTCAAATTAAAACGGCGATGGCCCAAATGGGAGTTCCATCTTTTCAATACTATGCGAAGAATCAACTGGTACAAGGGAAGGTAGTTCAAATTGATTTTTCTGAATTGAAAGACCTTCGAGTTGCTATCAATCGAGTGGGCACGAACATCAACCAAATTGCCAAGCATGCTAACGAAAATCAAGGGGTTACGACAGAGGAAGTAGCACAAGTTATTGACTATCTATCTGAGTTGAAAGAGATGGTGGCTGTCAAACTTTCTAGTGCGGAGAAGAAAAGTTTACAGGAGCGAAAAGTAAAAACTATAAGGACGTATGACGAATGGTAGTAATCAAAACACCCAAACAAATTAAAACTCCTTCCAATTTAAAAATAGCTGTACGCTATATTCTGAATGAAGCGAAAACTCTTGTATCAGAAACTGCAGAAAGTGATCTTGATTTCCCTCTTGTCTATCATAATGGCGAGCTTCAAATGAAGCTAGTATCTGGCAATGGGATCTCTGATTTTAGTGTAGCAGATGAAGAAATGGTCATGACAAAATTAGCTGCAGCCTTTAAAAAAGGAGATGATGACTTGAAAGAATTATCTTCAGGAAAACAAGTATTGGC
>NZ_NGVM01000060.1:0-1553 GCF_002238115.1 Streptococcus sp. KR
TTCCTCCTTAGAGAGTTTCGGGGTTTTCTTTCGGCCGAATAAATTCATTTCTTGTGTATTCCTTTCTGTCATAATCTGTCTGATAAGAGCGTTCCTGCTTGGTTAACATGAAACGAACATTATCTTTAATTTTCTCATCGAAATAACACCCGAAAATAACAAAAGGCGCTAATAACAAAATATCAACGCCATAAAGAATAGTATCAGGTGCCTTCAGCCAATAGAGGATGGTTGTGACAACTACTGTCAATGCGATACCAAATAGTAGCACTAACTGTCTCAGTGTCATATACCCTAAAACTGGCCTTTCGTAGCTATCTAAAGCCTTTAAAAATTCACTGCCTAAACGTGTCATTCTGTTCCTTTCTTTCCATTATCTGGGCCGTAAAAGGTATCTACAATTCCTGCAGAGCGTAAAGCAGATTCCAATGCCGATCTCGCTAGCTCAGAAGCTGCAATACCTCTTACCTTCAATTCCCATAACTCTTCCTCTTTTTCCTTAATTAAATTATCCATCCAAGCATTGTCTTGCACAAGCTCATCTCGCCGTTGCTTGAGTTTTTCTAAATTCATACTTTATCCTTTCCATCAAAAAAACAGCTCTTCTTTAGAACTGTTTCATTACCTACTATTTTTATTTATTGAGAAGTCTTTGCCAGAACGATCGTTTTTGTAAATACTCTATCTTCTCTTCTGCTACATTTTTCAGTCTACGTAAACGTTGTGATTCATTGGTTAGACGTTGATTTTTAGAGATAATTTCTCCTTTTTCCTGCTTCAATCTTTGTTTATCTGATTCTAGTTTTTGATTATCCTTTTCTAACTTCTTGTAATACTCCTCCTCTTCGTGATAGTTTCTCAAGATTGTTTCGGCTTGCTTAATTTCTTTTCTCAGCTGGTTGACTTTCTCAGTTTTTTGATTGAAGTTCTCTTCCAACTTCTTAATTTTTGCCTGCAATTCCTGACACTGTTCCTCATAAGTTTTCAAAGTTTGGTACTTCCTTTCATTATCATCTAAAAAGACAAAGGCTTCTATGTGGTATTTATCAAAATTCCCATACAGTTTATAGTTTGTTTCCTGATAAACTTTCCTCACTCTAGCAGCAATACTTTTAACCTGTTCAGGTGATGTAAATTCTTTAGGTACATATATCTTAGTAGACTCAGGGAAATTGGCTTCGACTTCAAACAAGGGAATGCCTTCTTTAGCTAATTTTATCCGTTTAACAGGTTCTGGTCTACTCGTTTTATAAAATTCAATACCTAGTTGACCATTTAAACGGTAGTATTCAGAATAAGGATAAGTCTCATCAATATCAATCAAGAGCTTTAGAATAACAAAGTCTTCATCTTCAAATACGATCCGTTTCATCAGAGAAATAGCTTTGGGAAAAATATAAGCCGTATGATTGTCATATTTAATCTGAAATTTCTCAATAGTCTTAAAAGCCTCGATAAAAGCATTCAGCTCAGAGGAATATTCAAAGCTACTTTCTAGCCCCTTTAACGGGCTCTCTTCACCTGGATAGTAACTAAAGTATGGTTGACCTACA
>NZ_NGVM01000061.1:0-1532 GCF_002238115.1 Streptococcus sp. KR
CCTTACAAAATGGCGAAATTCAGGTTAATTATTCTAGCAACTACGACAGCTGGCAGGCAAATAAACCAACGAGTAAGACCATTTCTGGTAAGGGTGGTAAACAAATTGAAGGCAGAGTGGGAAATCGGAAAGTAAAAATTCGAGTGGACTTGGAACCAAATAGTGGTGCAGGAGGTCAAGGTAAGCTTCAAGTTCAATCTGGAAGTGGAAAATCGGGATATGATATTAATAGACACTTAAATATTAATGAAATTACGGGAAAAGATTATATCAGGAATTGGGTAAATAAAACTGGTGATATAAAAAATCAAACGAAAAGTGTCAAAGAGGAAATAATCGAAAGGTTATGGAAGGGTTACCAGGAAATGGTAAATTAAGGAGAAAAGAATTATGAAACTTTATATAAAAGGCGACTTTACTAAAGAAATTCCGTTTGATTATTTAGAACTAGCGAAGAGAATGTGGTTTGAAAGTTATCAAGGAGAAGGCATCCCACTCTCCTATTCTGGTTTTCTTCAAATCAGAGATAGGAATGATATAGCAATTCATCTAAAACTAGATAAACAGGATTATGATGAACGTTGGTTGTATGTTCCGATACAAGAAGGGATAAAATATCGCTTTTTTTCACAAATTGATGAAGAACTAAATTTAGATTATGAAGATGCTTATGTAACAGATTTTCGAGAAAATGGAGACTGTTTGCGTCTTGCTTCTACTCATCTTGAACTGCTCACTCTTGATAAAAGAGCTTTCTATATCATGGCCATTGAGATTGCTACAATCTTTAACGGACAAATTAGCGAAGATGACAAGAAAACATGGTTAACAATCGAGGAATTCAAGGAAAAGCACCAAGATATCTTATCTCTAACCTTTGAGGAGGCAAATGAAATGAGTTTGGAAGAAATTCAAACGATTGACGCTATTGACGATCCCATCTGGGAAGAATTGGATAGGAAGCGCGAAGAGTACATCCGAATTCATGGAGAAGTGGAGTTGGATGACGATGAGGAAGACGAGTGATAATTTACAATAACACTTATTTGAAAGAGAGTGTTGAATAAGGGGAAGACTAATGCTAGATAAATTAAAACAGTTTAAATTGTTGATTGTATTGTTTTTGTTTCTGTTAGCGATTCCTTTATATTTTACTTACAATCATTTCCAACAATCTAGTGTTTTAAAAGAAGCCTTTGAGAAAAATGAGAGAATTGAAGTTCTACATCGTTTGACGGCATCAGAAAAATATGCACCTGACATCCGTAAAGCGGGTTATGTCGTTCCTCCCGATGGAGCTATTCGCTTGGATGGAGTCATTTATCCATTAGAAATAGAAGGAGAACTACACTTGAAAATTAGCCCTCCAAAAAAAGATGCTAAGGATTTTCAGTTGTTTTTCATTACACAAGTTAATGAAAAACAAACACATATAACTTTTATTTTAGATAAAAATCTGAATTTAATTGATTCTAGTTATTCTCAGCAAAATGATAACGGGAAAAGAGAGATTGTTTCTGTCTCACAATCCG
>NZ_NGVM01000062.1:0-1506 GCF_002238115.1 Streptococcus sp. KR
AAATTTGTGAAGTATAAATTACTTGATCAGCCTCAACAAAGAAATGTCCGAGATGATACATTATCAAAGAAAGGACTCTATTCTCTTGAAAAAATAAAAGAGAGAATTTCTAAGAATCAGTTAGTTTTTGATGTGGAGGAATTGAAAGAACAATATCAAGAATCAAAAGAAAAAACGGCAAATGATTTTGAATTGAAATTGGAAGTGGAATCCTGGCAGGTCGAGCAAGAAAGCAAGCAAGGCATTTACGTGCAGATGGATATGGGAGCTTTAAATAGTGGTACCATTTTAATACCTTCTCATAAAGTTGATAAAAATGAGGATGGAAATTATACCATCTATATCAAAGAGAAAGACTATTTTTATTTTCTCAATCCTGATCAATCTCAAAAAAATAGGTACATGATGGGTTTGACTGTCGCAAGGCAATTGGCCAAACAAAACGGCGAAACACTCGTTACTAAAAACGCTCAAATTTCCTCTATGCGTGAACTGATTAAGGAATATAATTTCTTAGTTGAGCACGGTGTGACAGATGGAGCACAATTTCAACATTTGGAGAATCGTTTTAATGAAAAGATAGAGGCTACTCAGGAGGAATTAAGACAGCTAGATGAGCGACTTGGACGTTATCATAAAATTGAAGGAGCACTTTTAGCCATCCTACAATCTCCAGAAAATAGTCTTGCAGCAGTACAACTATTGGATGATTTAGGAGTTCCAAAAGATATGGGACTGGAAGATGTCAGTCAACTGATCAAACAATTCCAAATTGAAAAAGGAGCCTTACAAGAGTTCTTTGACGATACTCTAAAACATTACACAGATTATAGAGATATTAAGGAGCACGTGCGTAGTCGTGAAGAGAAAGTTGACCGACGATTTGAGGATGAAAAAGTCTTGTAGAAGTTTCTGATGTTTTCAATATAGTCTTGATTTCAGTACAATAGAGAGTATGTTTAGATTTGATGAAAAAGAATTTGTCGCAGAACTAGATCGCAAACGTGAGCAGCAATTCCTGAAGCGAGTAAGAGATTATGACGAGCAGATTGCTCCCTTTATGAGACTGAGGGGATATAAGCGGATAGATAGTACAGAGAGGACAGTTGTTTTTACATTTGGAGAGGTGACCTTCTCTAGGAATCGCTGGCGAAAAGGAAAGAAAAGTTGTTATCCTGTAGATGAGTGGCTAGGTCTAGAAAAGTATATGCGTTATTCTCCTGAGTTGATTTTTCACATGGCAAAACACGCTTCTGTTTTATCCTACCGTGAAGTTTGTCGAACAGTTAAGATGGCTTATCGCCTGGAGATAACAAAGGACGCTGTTTTGAAGTCTGTAAAAATGGCAGGCAGACTCTTTTCAGAGAGGGAACGCTATCGGCTTTTTAGAGGTGATGAGCAACCGAAAAAAATCCAGGCAGATAAAATCTATCTGGAAGGAGATGGTGTGCTCATCAAGACAACATCAAGCAATGATGAACGACACAATACAGACTTAGCCCATTT
>NZ_NGVM01000063.1:0-1450 GCF_002238115.1 Streptococcus sp. KR
CATCTTTATCTTCTGGAGTGAATCCTGGAACGTATGGTAACACTTCTGTTGGTTGCCCTGGTTTTGTTGGGTCTGCTGGATCATTTGGATACTTGATTGGAGTTGTTGGTTGTCCTGGAATATTTGGAATCCATGAACCGATTGGTTTGTAGGTTACTACTTCTGTAGCATCTTTTGAATCCGCAGTTACTTTTGTAGTTGGTACACTTGCTTTGTCAGCTAAGTATCCTTTAACTACTGGTGATTTAACTTCAGCTAAGTCTTGAGCTGGAGTCCAATCTCCGTAAGTCACTTCACCTGTTACTAAGTTGACCTTAGCTTCACGTGTAAATTTAGCTTCTTGTGTTACTGTTTTTGGTGTTCCATCTTCATTTAATACTGGAGTTCCATCTTCGTACACATAAGTGATTGTACGTGTAACAGTTTTGTTTAGATCTTTTTCTTCCAAGCCAGCTGGGTATTTAGGTCCATCTGGGTTATTTGGATCTACTGGAGTTCCTGGTGTTTTCGGTTGATCTGGCGTTACTGTAACTTCTTTAGCTTTAAGTGTTACTTTGAACTCTTGATCAGTATCTTTATCTTTATCGAACTTACCACCTTCTGGGTATGTATTAGATACTAATTCATAGCCTTTGTTTTCAAGTTCTTTGATTTTAGCTTTTACTTCAGCTTCTTTTGTAAGTGGTGTATCTGAGTCACCTTCTTCAGTAATAGCGTCAACACCTGGAATTGGGTTTCCTTTTTCATCTACGAAAGTAGTCTTAGCTTTTTGCGTATCCTTCACATAGTTGATTGGTGTGTCTTGACTTGGATCTGTTGGAAGATCTGGTACTACATATCCTTTTGTTGGATCTGTTGGATCTACTGGTTTAAGTGGATTTCCATCTTTATCCTTAGGTGTGAATCCTTCTACGTATGGTAATGTTTCTGTTGGTTTACCTGGTTTTGTTGGATCATCTGGATTATTTGGATACTTGATTGGATTTGTTGGTTGTCCTGGAATGTTTGGAATCCATGAACCGATTGGTTTATAGGTTACTACTTCTGTAGTATCTTTTGAATCTCCAGTTACAGTTACTACAGGAACACTTGCTTTGTCAGCTAAGTATCCTTTAACTACTGGTGATTTAACTTCAGCTAAGTCTTGTGCTGGTGTCCAGTCTCCGTATGTAACTTCTCCTGTTACCAAGTTCACTTTTGCTTCACGTGTAAATTTAGCTTCTTGTGTTACTGTTTTTGGTGTTCCATCTTCATTTAATACTGGAGTTCCATCTTCGTACACATAAGTGATTGTACGTGTAACAGTTTTGTTTAGATCTTTTTCTTCCAAGCCAGCTGGATATTTAGGTCCGTCTGGGTTGTTTGGATCTACTGGAGTTCCTGGTGTTTTTGGTTGATCTGGTGTTACTGTAACTTCTTTTTGTTTAAGTGTTACTTTGAACTCTTGATC
>NZ_NGVM01000064.1:0-1445 GCF_002238115.1 Streptococcus sp. KR
CTCTCACTTGGAATGGGTGAACCTTTCCAAATTGCCTATTCATTCGGTTCATACGGTCTTGGAATCGTTTGGATGCTGATTTACAATATGATGTACTTTAAGCATTTGTTCAACATCGGTTTTGTACCAGCCGATGATCGTTCAAAAGAACTGCTGACAAGCGCGAAATATTGGAAAGAGCCTCAAGATAAAAACAACAATTAAACTTTCTATCTTTTTTTTATGTTTCTTCAAATGTCAAATTAAGTTAGAAATTTTAGCTGCTCATCAGTGATTTGATTTACGAATGCCTCAAGTGGTGTTTGATAATTGAGACTTTTTCTGGGAATATGGTTCCGTCGACTAGCAACAGCCTGGACAAATTCATCTGATAGCTGGTCCATGATGAGATCATGGTGCAACCCATCCTTACGAAGTAAGTTGTTGGTGTTTTCATTCAACCCACGTTGATTGGGTGCTCCTACAGCGGCAAAGTAAATATTTAAATCAAACTGGTTAGCAATCGTTCGCCAACCGGCGAACTCCTTACCATTATCAAACGTGATGGACTTAAACAAGTGGCGTGGCAGCTTCGTCAACCAGGCTGCTAAACTACGATTGACGTTTTGTGATGACTTGGTATGTGAATTCAAAACAATTGCGACCTTGGTCTGCCGTTCAACCAGTGTGGTTACGGCACCCTGATGGTTTTTGCCTTGAACCGTGTCGCCTTCTAAATGACCGAATTCTCGTTTAAAATTAGGATAGTCCTGATAACGGGTTTTTAAATCTCTGCCCAATTGCCCAGCTTTTCCTCGTCGTTCAACGTACCCATTAGGGTGACGCTGACCATGCATGGGTAAATCTTTGGCGAACAAGCCAAAAGCATCATGTTTGAAAATGCGATATAGGGTTCGTACGCCGCAGCTAAAAGAACGTTCGTGGCGATTAATAATTGTATCTGGTTGCCACCCCGCTTGAATTTTGGCTTGGATATAAACCAGTTCATCAGGGGCTAGTTGAATGGGCTTACGCCCACAATGTTGTTTGTGCCGTCGATAATGTTGTTGGTAATCAATAAGCGTACCGCCAGCGTCAAGAAAACGATAGATGCGATAAACGGTTTCAGCACTCCGGTGGAGTGCTGGTGCTACTCGGTAAGCCTTTTTATTGAGCTTCCAAAAGGAATAAATTGTAGTGAGTTCGTCTATGGTAAGATGAGTATAGGTCATTTGTGATCAGCCTTTCTTTTGATTTCAACACTCAAAAGTCTATCACAAATGGCTTTTTAAATTTCTAACTTAATTTTACAAACAGGGACCCATAGAAGCTTCCGCCAACACTAACTGGAAGCATCTTGATATGAATTCTCTCGGATATGCCTCTAAGCAAAAGGTACTCAAGTACAATTCTGTGAACTGGGGTGAGTTTGAGGGCGATCGCCAGGACTTGTTCAAAGATACCAA
>NZ_NGVM01000065.1:0-1240 GCF_002238115.1 Streptococcus sp. KR
TTCGCATAGTCAAGATACTGATTCCAGGCTTGATGAAATTCTTCTGGAGTTTTTGAGATGTCACCTGGCACACCTAAATTATAGACAGTATCTAAGACTTGAGTAAACGTAGCTGAATCAAGTAGTAAGCTATTCAGTGTGTTTTCAGGAGTTATTTGTTCAATTCCCTTAGTTGTATCAAGCTTGATTTCTTCAAACAAGCCATCTTTCAAAATGGTTTGCAACTCATTTCCTCTATCCTTGACATAATCCTCATTGATAGACAACTGTTCAATATTACCATCACGTTCACGAAAGACAGCAAGTATAACTTTTTCCTTAGTTTTCTCTACATCAACTTTTAGATCTCTCTTGATTTTCATGAGAGATGCAGGGACATGTTCTTCTCCTATATCTTTGAAAAGAAGCAAGAAATCCTCGTCTTTACTCTTGATAGCTTCTGAAAAGTTAAGTCGTTGCGCAATTCTCACTTCGTCTAAGTTATCCAAAACAAACGATTTAGGATCAAGAATATCCTCTAACATAGGAATAACTTGTAATTTTTCTTTTAGACTATTACTAACCAGTATTTGATTATAGTCTCCCCTTCCCTCAGCAAAATCGACTACAAAATCTCCAGCATTCCTACCTGAAACAACTGGCCTGATTCCTGTTAAGTGTAAAAAGTTTTCTCGTTTAAAATTAACATCTAGCAAACTCACCTCTCCATTATTGGAATAGAAATAATAGATTTTACTATTCGCTAATTCCTCTAAATACCATTGAGATGATTTCTGAATAGAACCAGCGTACTGATTCATTCTTTTCAAATCATCAGATGTAATTGGATGGTATTTCGATTGTCTTCGTTGCACTTCCTCAAAAGTTGTGCTAAAATGTAAGTAACAATAGGGTGATGTCGGGTGACTGGCAACAGTTTGCTCAAAGGTTGCTGATAATTCAGCTTCAGGTTCGGCACTGCCTACAGCATCATGCTGTGAATAGCCCTCTCCACCACTGGCCCTATCATTCATTTGCTCCTGAGAGTTCTCAGGAGCTTTTTCTGTGCTCTGAATTTGTTTTTTAGGCTCCCTACCATCTCCAAGAGGATTGGAAGGTTTTTCATAGGTCACTGTTTTGTCCGAATCAATAACCATTTGTTTTCTAGACTCTACTGAAAACCCTATATTATTCCAGTTTTCCTTCAACCACGTTGCATCTTCAGGAGAAAGGTGGCTGGTATCAGGAAAGTGACTTGATG
>NZ_NGVM01000066.1:0-1215 GCF_002238115.1 Streptococcus sp. KR
ATAGAGATAAACCAGCAACATCATCACAAAGCCTAGTAGAAAAAAAGCACTTGATTTTCCAGTAAAGGAAACATTCCATGGCGACTGAAGAACTTCATCTTGACCTTCCATCAGAAGATGAGTCCATTTATCTAAGGTATTTCCAGTATAGGAATCATACAAAAGCGTCAAACGATGAAAAAGATAGCCTAGTAAGACGCCTAACAGTGAGAATAGTAGGAATTTCTTTCCACTGTACATCATCTCACCATCTCTTTCTGTTTGACGGCCCCTTCTTGTCTAAAGGTAATTTGGGATTTAGCCTCATCAATTGCATCGTCTAATGACTTATCCATGGTAAAATCAGCTAATTTCTCCGGATCATTAACCATTTTTTCTAACAGATGGTCTAAATGATTGTCTAGAATCGAACGGTCTTTCGTGTAGAAATGCAGAGAATCCCCTTGCCAAGCGATGGCTAAAGGAATCTCTTCTTTTTCTAAAAAAGCTTTAAATTTCTCTATATCAATTGGTTTGTCTAAAAAATCTTTCTTCAGATTAATCGTATCAATCGCATAGGGAGATTGTAGCAATTCTTCTAATTTCTGCACCCCTATCTTATAGGCGGAATCCTGTGCTAAAGCCTGACGTCTAGACCATTCTAGAATCTTTAAAAGACTTTTGACAGTGAATAAAAGACTACGCTCAGCATATTGAACTGCCATTCGTTCCTGTTGTTCAGAGGACATCTGATACCTCCTTCTTCACAAATAGCAGCTTTCCTTCTTTATAACGATAAGCTATCAATTTCTGACGTTGCTTAATCGATTTGACAACCTGCAGTAAATCTCTCGAATAAGGTTCTCGAAGAGTAACTTCTACTGCTTTCCCATCAAAGATACCAACACGTTTAAATTCAATGTAGTCTTTTTTGAGATGTCCTAAGCCCATACCAAAAGGAAAGTGATGAATCAATTGGATGGTACAACCACCTTTATTTCCCATTTGTTTCAAATCATACAAGTTTACTACCTTCATGATTAACTCCTTTATCTAGTTTGTCGCATCGTTTAAGTCTGGTAACGATAAACTCCGTGTCTGTTAGAAAATTCTCACACACGTCTTGTGCCAGTTGCCCTTCACAGGGAAATACTCTCAGTCCCTACTTACACAGGCACGCTAATCAAGACGGAGTGGATTCAATTTTCAAAGAACAGGTAGCTTTATTATAGATAA
>NZ_NGVM01000067.1:0-1179 GCF_002238115.1 Streptococcus sp. KR
ATTTAGGAAGAGTTTTGGTGTTATTGAGTCTAGTAGGAAGTCTGACACTTGCTGGCTTATCACTTACGCTAGTTTACCATCAAGAAAAGCAACTCTCGGCCGTATCCAAGGAACTTTCAAATCTAAAAACCATTCAGTCAAAAACAGGGGAACTAGATGCCTTTTCACGTTACTTTTTGCCAGCCCTTTACTCTGATAAAGGGAAAATGGCTGATTTCGTAGCTCCTCAATTAACGATAGATAGACAAGCAGGTCAACTGCAGTCTGTGATTTTGGAATCTAGCTTGATTGTTGATGAAGAAACTTATCAGCTAACCTATGTAGTGGCCGTGAAAGACGGTGAGAACAGAAGTCAGAAACGCTTGGTAGTTACTTTAAAGGAAGAACCTTCAGCACCTTACGGATTCCAGATTATTGCTAAGCCAGAACTATCCAATTATCCAAAATAAAGGAGGTCTTACATGGATCAAGAAAAAGTCAGTCATTCTCTGGCTTTGAAAGGAAAAGTTACCCTGGAGATGACGATACAAGCTCTGTATGCCCTCGCAAAAGCCCATTATGAAAAGAAACAACATAAGGCAGCGAACCGAACCTTTGAAGGGGAGACACGTTTTAATGATTTTATGGCCACCAAATCAAAAAAAGATGTCGAGAAGTTGTTAAATAGTGAAGTTCACTTGGCCAAGTTGAAGCATTACCTGGAGGAGTATAAGATAGGTTTTACTTATCATCAAAAAGATGGTGCAACTTATCTCTTCTTTGAAACAAAAAATCGCACCTTGGTAGAAAAGGCTCTCAAAGAGATGTTGGCAGACATCACGAAAAGCCCAGAAAAATTGGAAGAGTTTGCGAAAAAGATGCTGAAGAAACCACATGAAATGACTCCTGAAGATAAAATCAATTACTATAAGACAAATAAGGTCTATAAAGGAACGATGCCAGTAGTTACGAAGGAGATTGGGAAGGAGAAGACACGATGATTAGAAAACCTATATGGCCCTACCTGGTGGTGGGGCTATTTTCATTTGTTATTTTCCAGTGCTTTTACCATTACTACCAACTTTCGACTGCAGCAGTGCCTTTCATGGCAATGTTGCGGCTTCGTTGGTTGCTAGAACACTGGGAACGCTTCTCTTTTGGTGTTTTCTTTGATTCAGGAGCCTTATATGCAGGGTTGAT
>NZ_NGVM01000068.1:0-1170 GCF_002238115.1 Streptococcus sp. KR
AGGAAAGAAAGGACTTGAACATGAAAAGAAAATCAAATACATTAAAGAAACAAAAGACTTCAACGACTAATAAAAAGGAAGAAGTTAAAGATAAAAAAGAGGAAGTGTTACCATCAACGGCTAATACTCTTTCCTATCAAGCCTTGTATCAAAATGGTCTGATGCAGGTAAAAGAAGATTATTTTTCACAAAGCTATTTACTTGGTGATGTCAATTACCAGACCGTTGGTTTAGAAGATAAGGGAGCAATCATTGAGAAGTATTCTGATTTGATTAACTCTTTAGATGACCAAACCAACTTCCAATTGACCATTTTTAATAAAAGATTGAATTTAGAAAAATTCAGACACAGTGTTTTGTATGAGGAAAAAGAAGATGGGTACGATAGCTATCGTAAAGAATTGAATCGGATGATGAATCAAAATTTAGATAGTGGTGAAAATAACTTTTCGGCTGTGAAACTGATTAGTTTTGGTAGAAAGGATTCTAATCCCAAACAAGCCTATCGTTCCTTGTCCCAAATTGGAGAATATTTCAAGAGTGGTTTCTCAGAAATTGATGCACATTTTGAATCCTTGGCTGGTGAAGAACGTGTCAACTTATTGGCGGATATGCTTAGAGGAGAACACCATCTTCCTTTTTCTTACCGTGATTTAACGAGATCGGGTCAGACAACTCGTCACTTCATAGCACCTAATCTCTTGGATTTTAAAAACAAGAATTACCTACAAATCAATGATCGCTTATTGCAGATTGTCTATGTGAGAGATTATGGCATGGAATTAGGGGATCAGTTTATTCGAGATCTCATGCAAGGAGATTTGGAATTGATTGTAAGCCTTCATGCTCAAAGTTCGACTAAGGCAGATGCTATGAAGAAACTACGAACAAAGAAGACCTTGATGGAATCTCAAAAGATTGGGGAACAACAAAAACTAGCTCGTACAGGTATCTATTTGGAAAAAGTAGGTCATGTATTAGAAAGCAATATCGATGAAGCTGAGGAACTATTAAAAACCATGACCGAGACAGGAGATAAACTATTTCAAACGGTCTTCTTGATTGGTGTTTTTGGTCAGGATGAAGAAGAACTCAAGCAAGCCCTAGACACGATTCAACAAGTGGCCGGCTCAAATGACCTAATGATTGATAAACTTCCATATATGCAAG
>NZ_NGVM01000006.1:0-105036 GCF_002238115.1 Streptococcus sp. KR
ATGAGTAGAGCCATCTTCCAAAAACGAATCATCATTTTGTAGAAGTAGGCTGGGATATTCTGGATTGATTTTCCTTCAGCCTCTCCGGTTTTAATTTTGAAAATCAATTTATCAAGCTCACGTTCAAGATCCTGCAGCCAAACCTCTCCATAAATTTCCTGATCAGCTAAGAGGTTGTTGTAATTCTTCTCAACTTGGCGTTTTGCTTGATAGATTTTATTTTCAAGAATTTTTGCATCTTTTCCAAACAAACTGAGTTTCTGAACTAGTTGAGGAGAAAGAAAACCATGTTGCCCCATTCTAAACGCTTCAGAAATTGATAAATCAGATAAAGATGACTCGCCCTCGTATCGATTAGTATCGTAATCTCTTTTATCATTCTTAATTAGATTATTATTATTTGGTTCGGTATTTCCGAGTTCTTGATTTCCCAAGGACTTGGAGCTATTTCAAAAGACATCTTCAATAATTCTGGATCTGAAACTACATTTTTCGGATACAATCTATTAGGCTGTTTCATGCCTTGACGTTCCTCATCAAGCAAGTGATATTTAATCAATTCTTTCTTCAACTTGATAATTTTATCCTTCCCATAACCAGTATCTTGACATAGTTCATTATTCGGATAGATGACATATACATCACCATTTTTATCCACAAAATTTCCAGTATCTTTAGCGGTTTGAAGTGATAATTTCAAGCGATCATTGATTAACATGTAGACAAATTTTGCTTCAGCACATAATTTTTGATAATAAGTTGTTCCAACTAAGACTTTAGGAAGCTGATAATGAATCTCTGTAGCTTGAATTTGAATTAAACTTTTTCTTCCATATGCCATAAATCAATACCCCACCTGGAATGAGTTCAGATTACACGCAAGCTGATTTTGTGGCGTAAAAGTAATCATCTTTTGTCTTTCTAACAGTGAAATAACCACATCTGCTTCATGGCTTGTCAACTGTCTCAAAGACATTATTTCTTGAATTAACTCCTGTCTTGTCATATGTACGTCCTTTCTACATACTGGTTTATTCTATGGTATTACCTTTAAAAGATAATATCGGAGTATATTCCCCACCTTCAGGATAATAATATCGAATAATACTGTTGTAACTTTCTAAAGACTTGATAACATCTTTATCTGAAATGGTAATAAAAACACAATCATCCTTTTCCTTAAATTTTAATGCTTTAAAAAATTGTTCAGCTTTGAAATTGTTTTCTAAAACCGTAAATTGTATAGCCTGTATCCAAAAATTATAGAAACAGTTATCCAAATCATCGAAAATATCACTAATATCTGGTATATAGTAGTTACTTTTATCTTTAAATAACTTCCTGAAATGACTCAAATGTTTTTCATCGGCTGCAAGATCCCAAATTCCAGACAGATAGATGGTGTTAGTTTTAAAATAGCGAGCAAGAATAGTAAGATCATCACCCATAATATCTCTGCCTAAAACATACATTTCTAGAGAACCTTTTTTAATTCCTGTTTCTTGGCTGACTTGTTTTATTGTTTTATGTTTTTTAACCATTAAAAGTTTTAAATTATTTTGGAGCACCTAAAATTTCCTCGCTTTCTAAGTCCTTTTACTTTTCCCTACACATATCCCATCAATTCTGGATTAAACTCTAGAGTCAACCAATAAGGCTTCGTCCTGAGTTAACTGGCTAGTTTGTCCCAAGTTCCATCTCTCGCTCTTCTGGAGTAAGGATAACTGCCATGTTTATTTCTGGGCTTTAATTAATGAATAACATCATCTTTCATAACTCTCCAGAGAAGACTAGAAGGTCTATAGTAATAGCCATCTCCAAGCCAAACTCTATTGAGATCATCGTATACAGATACTTTTTCATCAGAATTTCCTTCAGGGATACAATCAACCATATTTTCATTCTTATCAAGATCTATTACATCGAAAATTTCTAACGAATCAATATCCATAACAATTTCAATATTATCTGACATTTTTCCCTCCTAACTAAAAACTCTTAGTCAAGAATCAAATCAATATCTTCAGGAGCGTAACTAAGTTTAGCAGAAATCCACGCTACATCACTGTAACGCTTTTCATCTTCTGTATGGAGATTTTTACCTACCAACCAGCTATCATGCTCATCATTCTCTAAACGGACAAATTTCACTGCTCCTTGAGCTGTTTCCAATGTTTTACCTAAAAAGAATGATAGATTGTGTTCACGGATTAACTGTCTAGCCACTTTTGAAGTGGCATCTTTTTCCCGTGTCCATCCGTGATAACGTTTAATGATGGCCTTGGCATCTGCCAATTCTTTGGTTTTCTCCATATCAACGTTGTATTGATCCTCTTTTAGAATCAACTCTGTACCCACGGAAAAATAAGCCGTCTCATTATCTAAAATGAGAGAAAGATTGTAAGGCTCATAATTGTGCTTGGTTTCTCTACGACCGTAAGCCCAAGCTGTTTCACCATTCAATCCATTTTCGTCCGTCAATCTTACTTTTTTATAACCTTTCATTATTTCTTTTTCTCCTTTCTTTAATTTTTGCAACGAAAAAAGAGAGCGATTTTCTCGCTCTCTCAAGATATATGATATTTAATTTTTCATTTTCCCAAAACTCTAGACACTTACGGAAGATTTTTTTATTTGACGTAGACAACACCAAGTTTACCAAAAGCCACTTCCCCGCGAATAATCAAGGTTTTGCTTGTTGGCGCTACAGGAGCGTCTGCCTTGGCTGCACCAAAGGATGTTTCTACTTTCAAATCGACACGCCAGTGTTGTGGAACATAGACGGTTGCATTTCCGAAAGCCACTTCGATATTTAAAGTTGCAAAATCACCTAACATCTCTGCATTGTCATAGTAGATTTTTGCATTTCCAAAAGCAACTTCTACTTGGTCATCTACAAGATCTTGATCTTGTTTATAGAAAGTCCCACTTCCAAAAGCGACTTCCTTGTCTGTCAGAATGGTCTTTTCACCATCATACCACCATTTTTTCCCATACCAAAACTTACTTGAGTGAGTGAGATAGCCAACACCTAGCACTGCTAAGATACTAGCCCAAAATAAAGACTGATTTGGGATAGGCAAAATGTTATAAAAATGATTTGCAATCATTAAGGCTACTAGAGCGGTAAAAACTGCTGATGTCAGGTGACGACGAAGCAAAGATTCAACTGACTGATAGGCAAAAAAGACGATACCAAGTAAAGGCCATATTTTACCATCCAAAGAAGGAATGCCAAAATTTCCTTGCAACAAAATCCATGCTGCTAAAACCAGCAACACAATACCAAATGCTTTCTTTTTCATGTTCTTACCTCATGTTTCTTAGATTTTCTTTTAGGAGGGATTGGTAATGTCGTGAGACATGAACCTCCTTGTGGGTCTGGTAAAAGGAAATGGTGCCTGTTCCTGAAAAGGACTTGTCCACCGAATAAACCTGACGGATATTTGCGATAGTTGACTTGGATACTCGACTAAAATAGCGAGGAAGGATAGACTCTAACTCATAGAGTTTGAGCCGAACTTCGTAGGCATCTTTATGGGTATGGGCATAAATCTTGCTACCTTCCGTCTCAAAGAAGAGAATTTCCGACAAGTCCAGATAATATTCACCCGTCCCCTTGTAAAAAATCAATCTAGGAGACTTGGACTCTTGCAAGAGCCGCTGTAAATCCGCAATCTCATCTGTCAAAGTCGCTGCCTTGATGATAATTTCAGTTTCCTCTAAATTGCTGTCAATTTCGATTCGTAACTTCATTCCATCTCCTTTCTGACTCTACTATATCAAAGCCAAAATAAGAAAACAAGAGCAAAAAAGCAAGTGGTTACTTTAACCCCGTAAGTGGTTGTGGGACCACCTTAACTTACAGGTCAACATAGAAAGAAAATCACACCCCATACAAGAGCACAAATATAGCCAACCACTACATCCTTGGGATAATGCACGCCACCTAAGACTCTCACTAGACCTAGGAAGGCTGATAATGTCAAACAAATCATCCCTATAGGTAGACTAGCATGCATGCAAGCCATGGAGATAATCGTTGCTGAAAAGACATGACGACTGGGCATTGACTGACCAGGACTATCTCTGTCAAGTAAGGGTTTAATATCCCATTCCTCATAAGGCCTAGGGGCATTGATTTTCTTACGAAGAAAGGACAAAATCACAAAACCTGATGCAGGGATAAACACATAGATCAAGACCTGTTTCCCAAGTCCTTGTTGAAGATAGGTAGTTGCTAACAAGGTTAGATAAATCATAGGCATAACTACCGTCATGAACCGATTGAAAGTTCTTAACAGTCTCAGAAAGATAGGCTTATTTTCAATCTTACTAGCAATATGGTCATACCATTCTTGATAATTTTTCATATATTTTCTCATCACTTACTCAAATTTTGCTTATAGGGAAGCACTTGTCTTCTAGTATAGTGCAGAAAAAGAAGGTCGTCAAGCCTTCTTTTGGTTTATTCTTCTGCTTCGTCTTCTGTAAATTGACTGTTGTAGAGGTCAGCGTAGAAACCAACTTGTGCCATCAGCTCATCATGATTGCCTTGCTCGATGATATTGCCATCTTTCATGACAAGAATCAGATCAGCATTTCGGATAGTAGACAAGCGGTGGGCGATGACGAAGGAAGTTCTTCCCTCCATCAAACGATCCATGGCTTTCTGGATTAATTCTTCCGTCCGAGTATCAACAGAAGAAGTCGCCTCATCTAGGATTAGGAGTGGTGCATCTTTCAGCAAAGCACGAGCAATGGTCAAGAGTTGTTTTTGTCCGACAGACAAGGTTACTGTATCATCCAAGACAGTATCATAACCATCTGGCAGGGTCATGATAAAGTGGTGAATCCCCACAGCCTTGCTGGCTTCAATCACACGCTCATCACTAATACCTGTTTGGTTATAGATGAGATTGTCGCGAATGGTCCCTTCAAAGAGCCAAGTGTCCTGCAAGACCATTGAAAAGGCATCATGTACTTCCGAACGCTTCATCTCCTTGGTATCCACGCCATCGATGCGGATACTTCCTTTATCAATCTCATAAAACTTCATCAAAAGATTGACAATGGTTGTCTTCCCAGCTCCGGTCGGTCCCACAATGGCAACCTTTTGACCTGCATGAGCCGTCGCAGAAAAGTCATGGATAATAGTTCGCTCTGGTGTGTAACCAAAGGAGACTCGTTCAAAGACTACTTGACCTTTCATATCGCTCAATTGTCTTTCTTTATGGGATTCGTCTTCCATTTCCTCTTCAGCTAGGAATTCGAAGACACGTCCCATAGCTGCACTAGCCTGCTGAAGACTAGTAATCCCTTGGGCGATTTGCGAAAGAGGCTGAGAAAAGATACGAACGTAAGCCATAAAGGCAACGATAATCCCGATACTAATCTGCCCATTCAGAGCCAAGGCTGCACCAACGATAATCACTAAGGCATAGCTAAAGTTCCCAATAAACATCATAATCGGCATCATAATCCCTGAAATAAATTGAGATTTCCAGATACTATCATACAGACGATTGTTTAATTTCGCAAACTCTTCTTTCGTGCTCTCGATAGCATTGTAACTGGTCACAACATTGTGGCCAGAGTACATTTCCTCCACATAGCCATTGACAGTCGCCAAATCCTGTTGCTGACTCTTAAAGAATCCCTGCGATTTGCCCATAAAAACGGACACGAAAGCAAAACCGATTAGAGTTGAAACAACCGTCACCAAGGCTAAAATCCAGTTCATCCCAAACATGGTTACCAAGACTGCCACGACCAGTAAAGTGGATGAAAGAACTGTTCCCAGACTTTGATTGAGGGACTGGGCTGCAGTGTCAACGTCATTGGTCACACGAGACAAGGTATCTCCTTGAGAATGTCCATCAAAATATCCTAATGGAAGGCGATTGATTTTCTCTGAAATAGCTCTTCTCAAACGCTCTGAAAAACGTTGTATGGCTGTTGTAAACAGAAAGGCCTGTAAATAATTTGATAGAAGTCCGATCACATAAATCACGGCCAAAAAACCACCAATAGCTGCAACCTCCGCGACATCCACACTTGTTTCCAAACCACTGGCAATAATATTAGTCATTTCCTTGATGCGGGTTGGACCATAAACAGTAATGATATTGGATACGATTGTTGCTATAAAGGCTATCAGCAGGGCAAACTGGAGACCTGCAAGATAGGGTTTACTCTGTTTCCAAAGAGACATTTTCTTATTTTCCATGTTCCAATTCCTCCTTCGATAGTTGTGAATAGGCAATTTCTTGGTAAACTTCATTATTAGCTAGAAGTTCCTTGTGGGTGCCTTGTCCCACGACTTTACCTTGATCCAAGACCAAAATCAAATCTGCATCCATAATCGTTGAAATACGCTGTGCGACAATGAGCTTAGTCATAGACTTGGTCTTCTCTGCTAGCTCTTGGCGTAGAACTCGGTCTGTCTTGTAATCCAAGGCTGAGAAGGAGTCATCAAAGATGAGGATTTCTGGCTTCCTAGCCAAGGCACGCGCAATAGCCAGACGCTGTCTTTGACCACCTGAGAAGTTGGTTCCTCCTTGGGCTACTTCTGACGCTAAGCCAGCTTCCTTGTCTTCTATAAAGTTCTTAGACTGGGCCAATTCCAGAGCTTGCCACATAGTCTGCTCACTAAGCGGTGTTTCTTGACTGTGTCCAAAGTCTAGATTACCCTTGACATCACCTGAAAAGAGAACCGCTTTCTGAGGAATATAACCAACCTTGTTGCGCAAATCTTTCAAGTCATAGTCTTGAACATTGACACCATCCACCAGAATTTCTCCTGCTGATACGTCGTAGAAACGTGGAATCAGATTGACCAGAGTTGATTTACCAGAACCTGTTGACCCAATAAAGGCCACTGTTTGACCAGCCTCTGCTCTAAAGCTAACATGCTCAATAACCGCCTCCGAATTTACCGCATAGCGGAAGGTCACATCCTTAAACTCGACCTGACCTTTGAGGTTTTCATCAGCCAGCTGCACTTGAGCAGGGTTTTGGATAGAAGAATGCAAATCTAAAACTTGATTAATCCGCTTAGCAGAGACCATAGTTCGGGGAAGAACGATGAAGAGCGCCCCCATAAGAAGGAAGCCCATGACAACCTGCATAGCATAAGACATGAAAACAACCATGTCACTAAAGAGAGGCAGACGCGCTGTTGGAGCAGCATCGCTGATTACATAGGCCCCAATCCAGTAAATCGCCACACTCAAACCACTTGAAATTCCCATCATGATGGGGTTCAAAATAGCCATAAGACGATTGACAAACAAATTCAAACGTGTCAGCTCATCATTTGCTGCTGCAAATTTTTCATTTTGGTAATCCTCTGCATTGTAGGCACGAACAACACGAATACCTGTTAAACTTTCACGAGTGATACTGTTCAGTTTATCAGTCAGACTTTGAATCAAGGATTGTTTTGGAAAGGCTAGCGTCATCAAAACTGTCGTCATCAAAACATTGACAATCACTGCCACAAGTACGGCCCAGAGCCAGTATTCTGAATGACCTAAAATCTTCCCGATGGCCCAGATAGCCATAATCGGACCACGCGTAACCACTTGCAAGCCCATAGTGATCAGCATCTGAACTTGAGTAATATCATTAGTGGTACGAGTTAGGAGACTGGGAATAGAGAATTTCTTAATCTCTGTCTGTGAGTAGTCTAAAACTCGGTTAAAAATATCACTTCTCAGCCTACTAGTGTAAGAAGCAGCCACTCTGGATGCAAAAAATCCAACTGCGACTGCAGACAAGAAGGCAAAAAAAGACATTCCAACCATCATGCTTGCCGGCTGCCATAACTCATCTAAATTAGTTCCTTGACTACCTAGCAAATCCGTGATTTTAGAGATATAGGTCGGAACTTCCAACTCTAGGTAGACTGAAAAGCAGGTAAAGAGAATGGCTAGTAAGATCATCCCCCATTCTTTTCTACTAATTCGTTTAGCTAATTTCTTCATTCTCTCCTCCTATTCTCTTAATATTTTCCTGTAGTTGATTGAGGACTTTCTCAAAAATCAGTAATTCATCTTCATCTACGTCTTCTATCAACTGGTTGTCAATGCGTTCAAAGAAGGCCTTGACCTGTTGCACTTGAGAACGCGATTTGTCCGTCAGACGAACAAACTTAGCCCTCTTATCAACAGGACTCGTCTCCAATTCCACCAAACCATTTTGCACCATACGCTTGACCAAATTACTAGCAACAGACTTGCTAATATTGAGTTCTTGTTCAATATCCTTGATGAGCGTTAATTCTTGTTCATGCTCACGCCAACCTAAAAAACGCAGGACTTGTCCTTGAGGTCCACCCATAAATTCAATACCACAACGTTTGGCTTCCTTTTGTACCATCAGATGTACCTGGTGTCCAAAACGTTTTAAAACCAACATCGGTTTATCCATACTTACTCCTTTCTAACCATTGCATTTGGTTCTCCTGAGAACTAAATAAGTTTCCATGAGAACTATTTTACCACTTTGAAAAGAGATGTCAAGAAAAAGTTTCCTAGAGAACTATTTTCTTGATTAAAAAAATCCCAAGTGAGCTTATCACTTAGGATCATGTTCTCTAGGTTAAATTAGAACCCGTCTACGTTCGTATAAATCTTTTGTACGTCTTCATCGTCTTCAAGAACACCATACAATTTTTCAAAGGTTTCAAGGTCATCGCCTGACAATTCTACTTCTGACTGAGGAATCATTTCCAACTCAGTCACTTGGAACTCTTCAACGCCAGACTCACGGAGGGCAACGATAGCCTTATGAAGGTCAGTTGGAGCTGTGTAAACTGTGATTGTACCTTCTTCTGCTTCTACATCATCCACATCCACATCTGCTTCTAGCAATTGCTCAAAGACTGCATCCGCATCTTCACCTGCAAATACAATAACACCCTTGTTATCGAAGAGGTATGAAACCGAACCTGAAGCACCCATGTTTCCGCCGTTTTTACCAAAGGCTGCACGGACATTAGCCGCTGTACGGTTGACATTTGAAGTCAAAGTATCAACAATCAGCATAGAACCATTTGGTCCAAAACCTTCGTAACGTCCTTCTGTAAAGGTTTCGTCTGTGTTCCCTTTTGCTTTATCAATCGCTTTATCAATAACGTGTTTTGGCACTTGCGCTTGTTTAGCACGGTCGATAACGAATTTCAAGGCTGAGTTTGATTCTGGATCTGGATCACCTTTTTTAGCTGCTACATAGATTTCTACACCAAATTTTGCATATACTTTAGAGTTAGCTCCATCTTTAGCCGTTTTCTTGGCTACGATATTGGCCCATTTACGTCCCATTAGGAATCTCCTTTTTTCACATTTTAATCTTTCTTATTATAACACAAGTTTTTTCGATTTTCACTAGAGGAAATGGATTTTATTCAGTAAATCCAACTAGGATTGCACTTTGGTTACCAATATCGCCTTGCCTTCTTTTATCAAGGGGTGACGGAACAGTGAGAAGTACAGCTGAATGGTCATGGCAACCCAGATAAAGGGTTCGCAAAGGATAACTCCCTTATAGCCTGCCCAAGGAATAATCAAGACCACAAAAGCGATTTTCCCGATTAGTTCTATAAAGCTAGAAACTAGAGGAAGGATCTTTTGCCCCAAACCCTGCAAACAATTGCGATAAATCAATAAGAGACTCAAAATAGGATAAAAGGCTGAACTGATTTGCAGATAGAGACTTCCATTTTCTATCAAGTAATCATCTGTCGAACTATCCAAGAAGGAAACCAATGCTGGACTGGCAAAAAAGAGGAAGATACAAACAAAAACTGCCCAGGATATACTTAAACGACTGCCGATTCGAAGACCTTGAACAATGCGGTCTGGGCGCTTAGCACCTAAATTCTGAGAAGCAAAGGTCGTCATCGAAGCGGAAATAGCGGTCATAGGAAGAAGGGCGAAGGCCATAATGCGTCGAGCCGCCGTCTGGGCACTAATAATCACTGCACCAAAGGTATTAACAGAAGACTGTAAAATCACACTGCCTATAGATACAATTGAACTCATCAAGCCCATAGCCAAACCTTGCTCCAAGAGATCAGCGTACAAGGCCTTGTTCCATTTGAAATGTTTGAATTGAGGCAAAAGTTCTGGCACACTCTTACGGATATAATAAAAGCAAAGAACCGCTGATAAGCCTTGCGAAATAATGGTAGCAAATCCTGCCGATTGAACCCCTAACTGCAGTTGTGTAATGAAATAGAGATCCAGAGCTACATTAACCAAGGCAGAAAAAATCAGAAAACCAAGCGCAGCCAGACTGTCCCCAATAGATCGCAACAAGCCTGCAAAGAGATTATAAGCGAAGCTAACACCGACACAGGTTACAATCATAGATATATATTGATAAGATTGAGGAAGAATTTCTGCAGGGGTATCCAAGTACTGTAAAAGAGGATACAAGCCAAGAAAGCCCATTAGCATGACCGCAATACTCAAAAGAAAACCTAAAATCCAGGTGGCTGCTACTGCTTCCTTGATTTTTGTAAAATTCCGAGCTCCATAATAACGGGCAATGACAATTCCCATGCCATTGCCAACACCAAGAGTAAAACCTACAATCAGATCAAAAATCGCTGTCGTCGCTCCTACTGCAGCCAAGGATTCTTGACCAAGAAATCGTCCAACAATCAAGACATCAGCAGTATTATAGAGCTGTTGAAAAATATTTGATAGCAAGATTGGAAAGGCGAAGCTTAAGAGCGAGGGAAGAATCGGACCATGTATCAGGTCCACTGTTCGTTTTTTATTCATGAGGCTATTATATCAGCTTTCTAGAGGAGCAACAAGAAACGGCAAACTATGCGCGAGCGGAAAACCAGAATAGGCATCGAAAAAGCAGTGGATTGCTCCACTACTTTAACAACTTATTCTTCAATTTCGATTTCAAGCTCATCGCCTAGGTCAAGAGTCACTTCTTCATTCACAGAGTCTACTTGAGCTGCTTCATCTTTTTTGCTTTCAGCAGCTTCTTCTCCATCAATCAAACCAAATTGAACACGGACTTGATGGTCAATATCATCAAAGACTTCTGGGTTATCTGCCAAGTATTTCTTAGCATTTTCAGAACCTTGCCCAATTTTCTCATCCTTGTAAGAGTACCAAGCTCCTGCTTTTTTGATGATATCCAAATCGCTTGCGATCTTCAAAAGTTCACCAGTCTTAGAAATACCTTCTCCGTACATGATTTCAACGAAGGCTTCCTTAAATGGTGGAGCTACCTTGTTTTTCACGACCTTAATCTTAGTTTCTTTACCGACATTGGTGTCTTTCTGGTCACCAGTTCCCTTGATTTGTGTGCTTCCACGAACATCCAAACGCACTGAAGCGTAGAATTTCAGAGCACGTCCACCAGGAGTTGTTTCTGGATTTCCAAACATAACCCCAACTTTTTCACGCAATTGGTTGATAAAGATAGCAATTGTTTTTGTTTTATTGATAGAAGCACCAAGTTTACGCATGGCCTGGCTCATCATACGAGCCTGCAAACCAACGTGACTATCACCGATATCTCCATCAATTTCCGCACGAGGTACAAGGGCAGCAACTGAGTCGACCACGACAAGGTCAACTGCACCTGAGTCAATCAATTTTCCTGCAATCTCAAGACCTTGCTCTCCTGAGTCTGGTTGTGACAAGAGCAATTCGTCAATATTGACACCAAGGGCCGCAGCATAAGCTGGATCAAGGGCATGTTCCGCATCGATAAAGGCTGCAATACCACCTTCTTTTTGCGCTTGTGCAACTGCATGAAGGGCAACCGTCGTCTTACCAGATGACTCTGGTCCGTAGATTTCGATGATACGTCCCTTAGGATAACCACCTGAGCCAAGGGCAATGTCAAGCGCCAAGGAACCTGAGCTCATAACTTGTACCTTTTGCTCGGCACGTTCACCCAAACGCATGATTGATCCTTTACCAAAGTCTTTCTCAATCAGTTTAAGAGCGTCATTCAAGGCTTTTTCACGTTCAGCCCCGAATTTTTTTGAAATTTCATCTAATTTTTTTGGTTTTTTCGCCATTCTATTCTCCTACATTCTAATGGTCCTCAGACCTATCTACTATTATATCAAAAGTTAGTCACTTAATAAAGCCTTGCGAACTAGGTTAAAGGCATGCATAACCGCAATGTGACGTACATCTGCTCGACTTCTGCCTCCAATATTGACCTTGATGACCTCAGTTCCTTGCTCTTGAGCCAAGCCTATGAAGACTGTCCCAGCTGGATGTCCTTCTAGGCTATCTGGCCCTGCCACACCAGTCAAACTAAGGCCAAAATCAGACTGGGTCTTGATTCGTGCCTGCTCAGCCATCTTCTGTGCTGTAAATTCAGACACCACACCCTGTTCTTCCAAATCCTTGACAGGAATATCCAACATCTTTGATTTTTCCTCCAAGCTATAGGTTACAAAACCACCCTTAAATATACTTGAAGCACCCGAAAAATCCGCTACCCTAGCTTGGAAAAGACCAGCCGTCAAACTCTCAGCAGACGTGATGGTTTTCCCTTGCCTTTTCAGTTCTTCTACCACAATGCTAGCTAAACTAGTTTCTTCCCCATAACCATAACAAAGATCTCGTAAAGAAAGGCCTTCAAAGGTCTGGCGACCTAAGATTTGATTTTCCAAGATATCCAGCACTTGATTCGCCTCTTCTTGGCTGCTAGCTTTTGTTGACAGACGCAGAGTGACTTCTCCTGTCTTAGCATAAGGGGCCAAGGTCGGATCTGTTTGATTATCAATCAAATCAGACAAAATCGTAACCAACTGGCTCTCGCCAATTCCAAAGAAACGAAGAACTCGGGAATATAGCTTACTCCCTGTCATCAACTTGGGTAGAAGGTGGTTTAAGACCATAGGCTTCAATTCACTTGGTGGACCGGGAAGGACGACATAGGTCACTCCAGCTACTTCCAATATTCCCCCCACAGCCAGTCCTGTTTCGTTTGGTAGCGGAGTCGCTCCTTCTACAAGTTGGGCTTGTCTTTCGTTATTCGGTGTTCGGGCATAGTCTGGTCGCTGGGCGAAAAAGACATCTAACTTTTCTTGTGCCTGATGATCGAAGACTAATTCTTTTCCTAAAAATTTAGCTAGGGTTTGTTTGGTCAAATCGTCCTCAGTCGGCCCCAAACCACCTGTCAAAATCACCAGACTACTACGTTGACTGGCAATCTCAAGCAAAGACAAGAGACGAGCTTCATTGTCTCCTACAGCCGTCTGAAAATATACGTCTACCCCAATCTCTGCTAGTTTTTCCGATAAAAACTGGGCATTGGTATTAACAATCTGTCCTGTCAAAATCTCTGTTCCAACAGCAATGATTTCTGCTTTCATGTTTCCTCCTACCTATCTATTCGTATTTTTTTGAAAAAATCGCAGGAAATTTCCCACGATTTCATTATTAATTTTGTTCTATTTCTACACTTGAAGCATTCGTTGGTGTAGCAGTTCTTCCAAGAATTGCTTCGTATAACACAGCATTGGTTTCTACTTCAGTTACTTCCTCTTTACCTAGTGAACGACGTAAGAGATTTTGCATTTCTAACATATGCTCAGTTGTAACAATCTGGTAAGAAATGCCCTGCAGTTCAGCATCTTCTCCTCGCAATTGATGTGTTTCAATATTCTTGAAGGAATCTTGATAACCAAGTAATTGTGGAATACTTTTCGCTGATAAATCAATGTTGGTCTGCATATTGGTACTTAGGGCTTTTAAGATAGACTGATAGTGACTAACACTATTCAAGCTAAGAACTTTTTCAACAACCTTTTGAATGACTTCACGCTGACGCTTCTGACGTCCGTAGTCCCCTTCTGGATCTTGGTAGCGCATGCGAGAATAAACAAGCGCTTCTTCACCATTTAGAGTTTGCTGTCCAACACCAATGGAAATTTTATTAAATTCTTCCTGGTCAGTAATCGAAATTGGAAAACCGAGTGTATTATTTACAGTCACCCCGCCAACTGCATCAACCAATTGTTGCAGCCCCTGCATATTCACCATAACGTAACGATCGATATGAATATTCATCATTTTCTGGATAGTTGAGATTGCCAATTCCGCACCACCACCAGCGTAGGCGGCATTTAGTTTAGCTTCCTCAACACTACCATCTTTATGCTGAATTTTAGTCAAGATATCACGTTCCAAACTCAACATCGTTGTTTTTTTCGTATGCGGATTAACCGTTAAGAGAATCATGGAATCACTATTTCCCTCCCAAGGGTCAGTTCGTTCTACGTTTCCAGTATCAACCCCCATTAAAAGGATCGTTAAGGGTTCAGTCGCCTCAATAACATTGGTTTCTTCCCCTATTTTTTTATAGGTCTTTGATAAGGTTTGTGTGCCTTGCTGATAAATGGTATAAGCAAAAACACCGACACCCAAAACTGTCACAGCTAGAAAAGCTAGCACCATTCCAATAATTTTTTTTACCATATTACTATCAATCTATCAGTCTACCCATCAGGTAAACATCTATAAATTTCCCTTCTTCTATGTACGCACCGCGATCTTGTCTACCTTCAATGACAAAACCATTCTTTTGATATAAATGAACTGCAGCCTGATTACGAGTTTGAACAGTGAGTTGAAGTCTACGAAGAATGCCACTAGCCTGCGCCCATTCTACAACTTCTTCAAGTAACAAACTCCCCAGTCCATTATTCCAATACTTCTTACCAATCACAATGAAGAGATCTCCAATATGCCGAACTCTCTTGCGCTGGTCAGCTGTAATATTTACAATACCAGCAATTTCATCATTCAGCAAGGCTAGTAAAGTGATTTGATTTTCTGAATGAGCCTGTTTATCCAAAAACAACTCCATCTCAGTATCTGTCATCAAAATGCCATCCCTGTCCAGACTGGTAAAATCTGTTTCTACACTGACACGATTTAAAAATGATACTAACTCAGCCGCATCTTCAACTTCTGCTTCCCTAATGAGCAACTCATACTCCATGTTGAAGCTCCTCTAAGAGTTTTTCTGCACGTAAACCCTTTGCTTGGAAATTCAGCCTGCGACCGTCTTCTTCTTTTAGAATTTCCAATTCTAAATAAGTATCTGGTAAGGCATCACCTAAAAGATGTCCCCACTCGATGACAGTCACCCCGCCACCAAAGAGAAACTCATCTAAATCAATAGAATCAGCATCCCCCTCAATGCGGTAAACATCTAAATGATAAAGAGGAAGACGACCTTCATACTCTCTTACGATAGTGTAGGTTGGACTCTTAATCATCTGAGTAATCTGTAATCCTTTAGCAAGACCTTTTGTAAAGGTCGTTTTGCCTGCTCCAAGTTCTCCAGTTAGAATTAAGACATCATTCTTTTCTAATAAATAGCCCAAACGTTCCCCTAAGGACTGTAACTCTTCTTCGTTTTTAGTGTACATGTTTCTATTATACCAAAAACTTGTTCTTTGTCTAGGTATTATCTCTGAATTCCATATTATGAATTAAAAACTTGAGCCAATCCTTGTTATGATCTTAAAATAGGAACAGTAAAAAGACAACTAACAAGATATCTCTCATCAAATGACTGTAAAATGAAACTTCCCAACGAATGACTTTTGGCACCAACAGTTCTAGAAATAGCATTCCCAAGGCAATATAAAAGGTCATGGATAATAGCATCCAAGGATTTCTGAGAAAGATTAGAATAGCTAATCCACTAATAAAACACATTTCCTTCTTTCCAAAAATCTTTTTCAATCCATTTACATACTTCTGAATCGGCAGAAAAACTAACAAATCAATACCAAATAAGAAAAAGAAACTCGGTAGAAAGGCTTCCACACCCCCTTCTACGGATGTATTTCCTGCAAGGATATGCTCTATGACAATTAAAGCTAAACCCAAAATATTTACTAATAGCAAGAGACTATACAAGAATCGTTGCTTATCTTCCTTAAAAACTGAATAAGATTGATTTCCCTGCCCTCTATAGTAGTTTATCCCTGCCCCAATACTGGCAAGGAGCAACATACCTACTAAATAATAGAAGCAGTTTTGATTTAACATCAAGGCCCAAGTCGATAAACTTAAACAAGAACAGCTACTAATACCAAAAACTGTCAGCAATAACAAAATACGAATTTGCTTTTTCATTTTTTCCATCATTCTTCCTCCCTTACTTGCTCTTATTATAGGCTAGAAATCCTCCCCATTGCTAGAATATTTCTCAACTGTCAGTTTTCTACTCTAAAATGCAAAAAAGTTTGATGCAAGTAACCCTTACATCAAACTTTTACTACTTTCCGTCAAACCAAAGAGTAATTTCTCGCTTAGCTGACTCTTCTGAATCTGAACCATGCACAACATTTTGAATAGCTTGGTTTTCTCCAGCAGCTTTTGCAAAATCACCTCGAATAGTTCCTGGTAAAGCTTCTTCTGGACGAGTAGCACCCATCATGGTCCGCCAAGTTTCAATTACTTTGGGACCAGAAATGATACCTACAAGAACTGGGCCTGAAGTCATAAATTCACGAATCGGTGGGTAAAAACTTTGACCAACCAAGTCCTGATAGTGCTGATCAATCAACTCTTCTGAAACCTGTGAACGCAACTCCAATTTTTCGATTGTAAATCCACGTTGTTCGATGCGTTTCAACACTTCACCTACTAATCCTCTTTTTACACCATCTGGTTTAATGATAAAGAATGTTTGTTCCATACCCGTCTCCTTTGTCAGCTTCCTTCTTTTATTTTACCACATTTCATGGAAAAATGGAGAAAGTTTTCAGAAAAGAGAAAGAGAACCCGAAGGCTCTCTCATTCTCTCTTATTCTACTGTTTCTTCCACAGTTTCAACGGCAGTGTCCACAACTACTTCTGTTGTCTCTTCATTTCCTTCTTCCTCTACTGGAGGATTAAGGTATTCTTCTTCGTTGATAGCTTGTGGTTCAAGGTTACGGTAACGGGCCATACCAGTACCTGCTGGGATGATCTTACCGATGATAACATTTTCTTTAAGTCCAAGGAGATGGTCTTTCTTACCACGGATAGCCGCGTCAGTAAGGACACGAGTTGTTTCCTGGAAGGAAGCCGCTGACAAGAAACTGTTGGTTTCAAGTGAGGCTTTGGTAATTCCCATAAGAACTGGGCGACCTGTCGCTGGAACTCCACCTGCAATAAGGACATCTTTGTTGGCATCTGTAAAGTCATTGATATCCATGAGGGTACCCATGAGAAGATCTGTGTCACCTGGATCCATGACACGAACTTTACGGATCATTTGACGAACCATTACCTCGATGTGTTTGTCACCGATTTCTACCCCTTGGCTACGGTAAACTTTTTGTACTTCACCGAGAAGGTAAGTTTCAACTGACAAGACATCACGAACTGCAAGGAGACGTTTTGGTTGGATAGAACCTTCTGTCAGAGCAGCACCACGCGCTACTTGGTCCCCAACTTCTACACGCATACGAGCTGTAAATGGAACGACATATTCCCCTTCGCCAGTTTCACCCTTAACAAAGACTTTCTTAGTACGAGTTGAAGCGTCTTCTTCGATAGCGGTAACTTGTCCTTTAACCTCTGTGATAACCGCTTCCCCTTTAGGATTGCGGGCTTCAAAAATTTCTTGGACACGAGGAAGACCCTGAGTAATATCGGTATTTGAGGCAACCCCACCCGTGTGGAAGGTACGCATTGTAAGCTGTGTACCAGGTTCCCCGATAGATTGGGCAGCGATTGTACCAACTGCTTCACCAACTTCAACCGCATCACCAGTAGCCAAGTTGATACCGTAACAGTGACGGCAGACACCATGACGAGTGTTACATGTAAATACAGAGCGGATAGTCACTTCTTCCACACCAGCATTAACAATTTCACGTGCCTTATCTTCTGTAATCAACTCATTTGAACCGATGATAACTGCACCAGTTTCTGGATGTTTAACAGTTTTCTTAGTATAACGACCGTTGAGACGTTCTTCTAGAGACTCGATCATCTCTTTTCCTTCTGCGATAGAACGGATCAGGAGACCACGGTCTGTTCCACAGTCGTCCTCACGGATGATAACGTCTTGGGCAACGTCAACCAAACGACGAGTCAAGTAACCTGAGTCGGCTGTCTTAAGGGCCGTATCGGTCATACCTTTACGCGCACCGTGAGTTGAGAAGAACATTTCGAGTACTGACAAACCTTCACGGAAGTTTGAAAGGATTGGCAATTCCATGATACGTCCGTTCGGAGCCGCCATCAAACCACGCATACCGGCAAGCTGTGAGAAGTTTGAGATGTTACCACGGGCTCCAGAGTCCATCATCATAACGATTGGGTTCTTCGGATCTTGGTTGGCAATCAAGCGTTTCTCAAGTTTTTCACGGGCAGCACGCCATTCAGCTGTAACGGCATTGTAACGCTCGTCGTCTGTGATCATACCACGACGGAATTGTTTGGTGATTTGTTCTACACGTTTGTGTGATTCTTCAATGATTTCAGCCTTGTCATCAACGACTGGGATATCGGCAATACCCACTGTCAATCCTGCAAGAGTTGAGTGGTGGTAACCGAGGTTCTTCATGCGGTCAAGTAGGGCAGAAGTTTCTGTCGTACGGAAACGTTTGAAGATTTCAGCGATGATATTTCCAAGGTTTTTCTTCTTGAATGGAGGGTTGAGTTCAAGTTTGCTGATCGCTTCCTTGATGTCTCCACCAAGTGGCAAGAAGTATTTAGAAGGAACGCCTTCTGTCAAGTTGGCATTGTTTGGTTCTTGCAAGTATGGTAGACCCTCTGGCATGATGTCGTTGAAGAGGATTTTACCAACTGTTGTAAGCAAGACCTTATGTTTTTGCTCTTCTGTCCATGGTTTGTTAAGACTGTCTGTTGCAATACCAACACGTGAGTGGAGGTGAACATAACCATTACGGTAAGCCATAACCGCTTCGTCACGGTCTTTGAAGACCATTCCTTCACCTTCACGACCAGCTTCTTCCATGGTCAAGTAGTAGTTACCCAAAACCATGTCCTGAGATGGAGTAACAACTGGTTTACCATCTTTCGGGTTCAAGATGTGCTCAGCAGCTAGCATCAAGATACGAGCTTCTGCTTGGGCTTCTTCTGAAAGCGGTACGTGGATGGCCATTTGGTCACCGTCAAAGTCGGCATTGTAGGCTTCACAGACAAGTGGGTGCAAGCGAAGGGCCTTACCATCAATCAAGACTGGCTCGAAGGCTTGGATCCCCAAACGGTGAAGGGTCGGTGCGCGGTTCAAAAGCACTGGGTGTTCTTTGATCACTTCTTCAAGAATATCCCAGATACGCTCATCTCCGCGTTCCACCAAGCGTTTAGCTGCTTTGACGTTTTGTACGATATCACGAGCAACGATTTCACGCATCACAAATGGTTTAAAGAGCTCGATCGCCATTTCACGTGGTACACCACATTGGTACATCTTAAGAGTTGGACCAACGGCGATAACGGAACGTCCCGAGAAGTCAACACGTTTACCGAGCAAGTTTTGACGGAAGCGTCCTTGTTTACCTTTAAGCATGTGGCTCAATGATTTCAATGGACGGCTACCTGGTCCTGTGATTGGACGACCACGACGACCATTGTCAATCAAAGCGTCAACCGCTTCTTGAAGCATACGCTTCTCATTTTGAACGATAATACCTGGTGCATTCAACTCAAGCAAACGAGCCAAACGGTTATTACGGTTGATAACACGGCGGTAAAGGTCATTCAAGTCAGATGAGGCAAAACGACCACCATCCAACTGCAACATTGGACGAAGATCTGGTGGAATAACTGGAAGGATGTTGAGAATCATCCATTCAGGTTTGTTTCCAGACTTGTAAAAGGCATCCAAAACATCCAAACGACGGATGGCTTTGACACGTTTTTGTCCAGTCGCTGTTTTCAACTCTTCTTTGAGTTCAGCAATTTCTTTTTCAAGATCTACTTGTTTCAAAAGGTCTTGGATAGCTTCGGCACCCATTTTGGCAACGAATGATCCATAACCGTACTCACGCAAACGCTCACGGTATTCGCGCTCTGTCATGATAGACTTGTGCTCAAGCGGTGTATCCTTAGGATCAATCACCACATAAGCCGCAAAGTAGATCACTTCCTCGAGGGCACGAGGACTCATATCAAGGGTCAAGCCCATACGGCTTGGAATTCCCTTGAAGTACCAGATGTGAGATACAGGAGCTTTCAACTCGATGTGCCCCATGCGCTCACGACGAACTTTCGTACGCGTTACTTCAACCCCACAACGGTCACAAACAATCCCTCTGTAACGAATGCGTTTGTACTTACCACAAGCACATTCCCAGTCTTTTGTAGGACCAAAGATCACTTCATCAAAGAGTCCTTCACGTTCTGGTTTCAAGGTACGGTAATTGATTGTTTCAGGTTTTTTGACTTCTCCATAAGACCATGAACGGACTTTACTTGGAGAAGCTAGGGTGATTTGCATACTTTTAAAACGATTTACATCAACCACTATTTCTTCCCTTTCTATTCTAAGTGAACTGCTTATTCTTGTTCAGCAGCTTCTTCTGTTGCTTCCGCTTTTGTTGCTTTCTCAGCTTCTTCAGCTTCAAAGGCTGCTTTAGCCTCTTGGGCTGCTTTTTCGCGGGCTTTTTCAAGGTCATCTACGTGGATGACATCTTCGTCCATTCCTTCATCCAAGTCGCGAAGTTCCACTTCTTGGTCATCTTCGTCAAGGACACGCATGTCAAGACCAAGAGATTGCAATTCTTTGACAAGAACTCGGAAGGATTCTGGAACACCTGGTTTTGGAATTGGTTTTCCTTTTGTGATAGCTTCATAGGCTTTCAAACGTCCGTTGATATCGTCAGACTTGTAAGTCAAGATTTCTTGAAGAACATTTGACGCACCGTAGGCTTCAAGAGCCCAAACCTCCATCTCACCGAAACGTTGTCCACCAAACTGAGCTTTACCTCCGAGTGGTTGTTGGGTAACAGTTGAGTAAGGTCCGACTGAACGAGCGTGCAATTTATCATCAACCATGTGGTGGAGTTTGATCATGTACATGACTCCGACAGAAACACGGTTATCAAACGGTTCCCCAGTACGTCCATCGTAAAGGATTGTTTTGGCATCGCTATCCATACCAGCTTCTTTAACAGTTGACCAAAGGTCTTCAGAACTTGCTCCGTCAAAGACAGGTGTTGCGATGTGAATACCAAGAGTACGAGCAGCCATACCAAGGTGGAGCTCCATAACCTGACCGATATTCATACGTGATGGCACCCCAAGTGGGTTCAACATGATATCGACTGGAGTTCCATCTGGAAGGTAAGGCATGTCTTCTACAGGAACGATACGAGAGACAACCCCTTTATTTCCGTGACGTCCGGCCATCTTATCTCCGACCTTGATCTTACGTTTTTGAGCGATGTAGACGCGAACCAGCATATTAACACCTGATTGCAATTCATCTCCATTTGCACGTGTAAAAATCTTAACATCACGAACGACACCATCAGCACCGTGTGGTACACGAAGAGAAGTATCACGCACTTCACGTGACTTGTCTCCAAAGATAGCGTGCAAGAGACGTTCTTCAGCTGAAAGGTCTTTCTCACCCTTAGGTGTTACTTTACCTACAAGGATATCACCTTCTTTAACCTCAGCACCGATACGGATAATACCCATTTCGTCAAGGTCTTTAAGGGCATCTTCACCAACGTTTGGAATTTCACGAGTGATTTCTTCAGGCCCAAGCTTTGTATCGCGTGTTTCTGATTCGTATTCTTCAAGGTGAACAGATGTGTAGACATCGTCTTTGACCAAGCGTTCGCTCATGATAACGGCATCCTCGAAGTTGTAACCTTCCCAAGTCATGTAGGCAACGATTGGGTTTTGTCCAAGCGCCATTTCTCCATTTTCCATAGAAGGTCCGTCAGCAATGAAATCGCCTTTTTCAACGACATCGCCAACTTTTACGAGAGTGCGTTGGTTGTATGCAGTACCTGAGTTTGAACGACGGAATTTTTGGATGTGGTAAACGTCCAATGAACCATCTTCACGACGAACTTCTACCTTGTCAGCATCTGCATAGGTAACTTTGCCGTCATACTGAGCAATCACAGCAGCTCCTGAATCGTGGGCTGCTTGGTATTCCATACCAGTACCAACGTAAGGTGCTTTTGGATTAATCAATGGCACAGCCTGACGTTGCATGTTGGCTCCCATGAGGGCACGGTTGGAGTCATCGTTTTCCAAGAAAGGAATACATGCTGTCGCAACGGCAACTACCTGTTTTGGTGATACATCCATGTAGTCAACAACATTAGCTGGATACTCTTGGTTGACCCCTTGGTGACGTCCCATGACAACTTTCTCAGCAAATGTTCCATCTTCATTCAGACGAGAATTAGCCTGTGCTACAGTAAATTCATCTTCTTCATCGGCTGTCAACCAAACGATTTCGTTTGTGACAACACCTGTTTCACGGTCAACTTTACGGTATGGTGTTTGAACAAATCCATATTTGTTCAAGTGTCCGTAAGATGACAAGTTGTTAATCAAACCGATGTTAGGTCCTTCAGGTGTCTCGATTGGACACATACGGCCATAGTGAGTGTAGTGCACGTCACGTACTTCATATCCAGCGCGGTCACGTGTCAAACCACCAGGTCCTAAGGCTGACAAACGACGTTTGTGTGACAACTCAGAAAGTGGGTTGTGTTGGTCCATGAACTGTGACAACTGTGATGAACCAAAGAATTCTTTAACCGCAGCTGTTACAGGACGAATATTGATGATTTGTTGTGGTGTCAAGACTTCGTTGTCCTGGACAGACATACGTTCACGGACATTACGTTCCATACGAGAAAGTCCAAGACGTACTTGGTTAGCAAGCAATTCACCAACCGCACGGATACGACGGTTTCCAAGGTGGTCGATATCATCTACACGGCCAAGCCCTTCAGCCAAGTTGAGGAAGTAGCTCATCTCAGCAAGGATATCTGCAGGAGTGACGATACGAACCTTGTCATCTGGATTAGCATTACCAATAATAGTTACAACACGGTCTGGATCAGTTGGAGCAACAACCTTGAATTTTTGAAGAACAACTGGCTCAGTCACAACGGCTGCATCATTTGGAATGTAGACAATCTTGTTCAAATCACCATCCAAATGGCTTTCAATGCTTTCAATCACGCTACGAGTCATGATTGTACCAGCTTCTACCAAGATTTCTCCAGTTTCAGGATCCACCAATGGCTCTGCAATAGTTTGGTTAAGCAAGCGTGTTTTAACATTGAGTTTTTTATTGATTTTGTAACGACCGACAGCTGCCAAGTCATAACGACGTGGGTCAAAGAAACGAGCTACAAGCAAGCTACGTGAGCTTTCAGCAGTCTTAGGCTCACCTGGACGAAGACGTTCGTAAATTTCTTTCAAAGCTTCGTCGGTACGAGAGTCCATTGGGTTCTTGTGGATATCTTTTTCAACAGTGTTGCGAACCAATTCGCTGTCACCAAAGATATCAAAGATTTCATCGTCACCTGAGAAACCAAGTGCACGAACCAAGGTTGTAAATGGAATCTTACGAGTACGGTCGATACGAGTGTAGGCGATATCTTTTGAGTCGCTTTCAAGTTCCAACCAAGCTCCACGGTTAGGGATAACAGTTGAACCGTAGCCCACTTTACCGTTTTTATCAACTTTATCGTTAAAGTAAACACCTGGTGAGCGGACCAACTGAGATACGATGATACGTTCACCACCATTGATGATGAAAGTACCCATTTCAGTCATGATTGGGAAATCACCAAAGAAAACTTCTTGGGTTTTGATTTCGCCTGTTTCTTTATTGATCAAGCGGAAGGTTACAAAAATTGGTGCTGAGTAGCTAGCATCGTGAATACGAGCTTCTTCTAGCGTATATTTTGGTTCCTTGATTTCATATCCAACAAATTCCAACTCCATTGTGTCTGTGAAGTTTGAAATTGGCAATACATCTTCAAACACTTCCTTCAGACCATGGTCTAGGAAATCTTTGAATGAGTCAGTTTGAATTTCAATCAAATTTGGTAAGTCAAGAACTTCTTTGATTCTTGAAAAACTACGACGGGTACGATGTTTCCCGTATTGAACGTCATGTCCTGCCAAGATGATTCTCCTTTGTAAATAAGTTCCAAGCCTTGTCAATCAGGCTTTTCTAATCGTCATATGGTTTTAAAAACCCCTATCACCGTGTCCTCTTGATAAATTTTCAGAATCTTTAAGTCTTTGTTACAAGTACTCAAAATCCTGAAAAAAAGCACAAAAAGAGCAGCTAAATCTGACTTTTTCAGAAGATTTAACTGCTGTGAGCCTTGTCTGGACAATATTTCAGACAAAACCTACGACAAATGATTAGTCATATTATACCCTATTTAGCTAGATTTTTCAAGGGGATTGACGAATTTTTGACAAAATCTTTTCCTATTAGAAAGACTAGCTAAATCGTAACAAAATCTGTTGCGATTTTTCTTTTATTTTAGTTTCAGGAAAACGCTTGCATATTCTTTTACTAAGTGCTATACTGATATAGAAATTTATTGATTGGAGAATCATTATGAGAAAAACACCATCTCACACTGAGAAAAAAATGGTTTACAGCATCCGTTCCCTCAAAAATGGAACTGGTTCTGTCCTTATTGGAGCAAGCCTTGTTCTGCTTGCCATGGCTACACCAACTATTTCAGCCAACGAAAATACTACAAGCAATAAGGGAACTAGTAATGAAACCACTACTGCCCTTGCACAGCCTCTTACTGATACAGCAACGAGCTCTGGTAAGAAGGAAAGTGATATTTCTTCGCCAAAAAATGCAAACGCTTCCCTAGAGAAAAAAGAAGAAAAACAACCTGCAACAGAGGCACCCACTCCGGCTGCAACTCCCGCCGATTCCGCACCACAAACCGGGCAAGAACGTTCCAATGAGCCAACTACTTCTACGAGTCCAGTAACGACTGAAACTAAGGCAGAAGAGCCAATAGAAGACAACTACTTCCGTATCCATGTCAAAAAGCTTCCTGAAGAAAACAAGGATGCTCAAGGACTATGGACTTGGGACGATGTTGAAAAACCATCTGAAAATTGGCCAAACGGAGCCTTGTCCTTCAAGGATGCCAAAAAAGATGACTATGGCTACTACCTAGATGTCAAATTAAAGGGAGAACAAGCCAAGAAAATTAGCTTCCTCATCAATAATACAGCTGGGAAAAATCTAACCGGCGATAAATCGGTAGAAAAACTGTCACCAAAGATGAATGAGTCTTGGTTGGACCAAGATCACAAGGTTTTCTCTTACGAGCCACAACCTGCAGGAACTATTCGCGTCAACTACTACCGTACAGATGGCAACTATGACAAGAAATCTCTCTGGTACTGGGGAGATGTGAAAAATCCAAGTAGTGGTGAATGGCCTAACGGAACAGACTTTACGGCTACAGGCAAATATGGTCGCTATATTGATATTCCACTCAAAGATGCAGCAAAAGATCTTGGATTTTTATTACTAGACAGAAACAAACAAGGAGACGATGTGAAAATCCGTAAAGAAGATTATAAGTTCACAGATTTGAAAAATCATAGCCAAATTTTCCTAAAAGATGATGACGAAACCATCTACACCAACCCCTACTATGTGCACGATATCCGTATGACAGGAGCCCAACACGTAGGCACTTCTAGCATTGAGAGTAGTTTTTCAACACTTGTCGGTGCTAAAAAAGAAGATATCCTCAAACACTCCAGCATCACTAATCATCTAGGAAACAAAGTAACTATCACTGACGTTACAATCGATGAGGCTGGTAAGAAAGTGACCTACAGCGGAGATTTCTCTGACACAAAACATCCTTATACCGTTAGCTACAACTCTGACAAATTCACTACCAAAACAAGCTGGCGTCTTAAAGATGAGACTTACAGCTATGATGGTAAACTTGGAGCTGACCTCAAAGAAGAAGGAAAACAGGTTGATTTAACTCTATGGTCACCAAGTGCTGATAAGGTTTCTGTTGTTGTCTACGACAAGAATAACCCTGAAAAAGTGGTTGGAACTGTCGCTCTTGAAAAAGGTGAAAAAGGAACCTGGAAACAAACTCTGAATGAAAACTCTGGTCTCGGCATCAGCAATTACACTGGCTACTACTACCACTACCAAATCGAGCGCCAAGGTAAAACTGTTCTTGCACTCGATCCTTACGCTAAATCCCTCGCTGCTTGGAATAGTGACGATGCCAAGATTGACGATGCCCATAAAGTTGCTAAAGCTGCCTTTGTAGATCCAGCTAAACTAGGACCTCAAGACTTGACTTATGGTAAGATTCGCAACTTCAAATCGCGCGAAGATGCTGTCATCTATGAAGCTCATGTGCGTGACTTCACTTCAGATCCTGCCATCGCAAAAGATTTGACTAAGCCATTTGGTACCTTTGAAGCCTTTATCGAAAAACTAGACTATCTCAAAAACTTGGGTGTAACCCACATCCAGCTCCTTCCAGTCTTGTCTTACTACTTTGTCAATGAGTTGAAGAACCACGAACGCTTATCTGACTATGCTTCAAGCAACAGCAACTACAACTGGGGATATGACCCTCAAAACTACTTCTCCTTGACTGGTATGTACTCAAGCGACCCTAAGAATCCAGAAAAACGAATCGCAGAATTTAAAAACCTCATCAACGAGATCCACAAACGTGGCATGGGAGCTATCCTGGATGTAGTGTATAACCATACAGCCAAGGTCGATATCTTTGAAGATTTAGAGCCAAACTACTACCACTTTATGGATGCTGATGGGACACCTCGCACTAGCTTTGGTGGTGGACGCTTGGGGACAACCCACCATATGACCAAACGGCTCCTAGTTGACTCTATCAAATATCTAGTTGATACCTACAAAGTAGATGGCTTCCGTTTCGATATGATGGGAGACCATGATGCAGCTTCTATCGAAGAAGCATACAAGGCTGCACGCGCCCTCAATCCAAATCTAATCATGCTGGGTGAAGGTTGGAGAACCTATGCTGGTGATGAAAATATGCCTACTAAAGCTGCTGACCAAGATTGGATGAAACATACCGATACTGTCGCAGTCTTCTCAGACGACATCCGTAACAACCTCAAGTCTGGTTATCCAAACGAAGGTCAACCTGCCTTTATCACAGGCGGCAAGCGTGATATCAACACTATCTTCAAAAATCTCATTGCTCAACCAACCAACTTTGAAGCAGATAGTCCTGGAGATGTCATCCAATACATCGCAGCCCATGATAACTTGACCCTCTTTGACATCATTGCCCAGTCTATCAAAAAAGATCCAAGCAAAGCTGAGAACTATGCTGAAATTCACCGTCGTTTGCGACTTGGAAACCTCATGGTCTTGACAGCTCAAGGAACTCCATTTATCCACTCTGGTCAGGAATATGGTCGCACCAAACAATTCCGTGACCCAGCCTACAAGACTCCAGTAGCAGAGGACAAACAACCAAACAAATCTCACCTGTTGCGTGATAAGGATGGCAATCCATTTGACTATCCTTACTTCATCCATGACTCTTACGATTCGAGTGATGCTATTAACAAGTTTGACTGGACTAAGGCTACAGATGGAAAAGCATATCCTGAAAATGTCAAGAGCCGTGACTACATGAAAGGTCTGATTGCCCTTCGTCAATCTACAGATGCCTTCCGACTTAAGAGTCTCCAAGATATTAAAGACCGTGTTCATCTCATCACTGTCCCAGGCCAAAATGGCGTGGAAAAAGAAGACGTAGTAATTGGCTACCAAATCACTGCTCCAAATGGAGACATCTATGCCGTCTTTGTCAATGCTGACGAAAAAGCCCGCGAATTTAATTTGGGAACTGCCTTTGCCCACCTCAGAAATGCTGAAGTTTTGGTAGATGAAAACCAAGCAGGACCAGTAGGAATTACCAACCCAAAAGGACTCGAATGGACTGAAAAAGGCTTGAAATTAAACGCCCTTACAGCTACTGTTCTTCGAGTCTCTCAAGGCGGTGCCATTGTTGCCCCAGCTATAGAAGAAAAAACAGAATTTGATCTTTCTAGCTTAAAACAAGAACACGGTCAAAATAACAGCCAAGACAATATGTCAAACCGAGTAGTCAAACCGGAACAGCAAACTCCTGCTCCACAAACTAAACCTGATTCTGCAAAACCAGATACAAAAGTAGCTGATGCAGAAAATAAACCTAACCAAGCTACAGCTGATTCACAAGCTGAACTACCAAATACAGGAACCAAAAATGATCACAAACTCCTGTTTGCAGGAATTAGTCTCCTTGCTCTTCTAGGTCTCGGGTTCTTGCTAAAAAACAAAAAAGAGAACTAAACTAGCCCTCCTATAGAACTATCCCCCAAGCCATAACGCTCGGGGGATTGATTTTTATACAATATTTGTCGTCCTAATAAGCTTGATTAGGATTTTTTATTAATACTCTTCGAAAATCTCTTCAAACCACGTCAGCTTCACCTTGCCGTACTCAAGTACAGCCTGCGGCTAGCTTCCTAGTTTGCTCTTTGATTTTCATTGAGTATAAGCCTCTTTCATGGCAAAATAAGCCCGTACTTTGGGTGCCACTTGTGTGCCGAAGAGTTCAATAGCTCTCAAAACTTGTTCATGAGGCATAGAACCAAGCGGTAGGTGGAGCATGAAGCGGTCCAAACCTAAGTCCTCAATCATGCGAATCAATTTTTCTGCCACCTGATCTGGATTGCCCACAAACATGGCGCCATTTTGTCCTACTTGCTCCAAATATTGCTCATAACGCAATTCCTGCCAGTGCGGACGGTCTTTGGAAATCGCATCCACCACTTGCTTAGTCGGATGGAAATAATCTTTCACCGCCTGCTCGCCATCTTCAGCAATCCAACCCCAAGAATGGGCTCCAACCTTTAGCTCATGACTGGCATGGCCCGCTTCGCTCCCAATCTCACGGTAAGCCTGAATCAACTTTTTAAAATAACGAGGGTTACCACCAATAATGGCATAGACAATCGGTAGGCCTGCCTGAGCAATCTTCACTGTTGATTCGACATGACCACCTGTCGCTATCCACAAGGGTAATTTATCCTGAACTGGACGAGGATAGACTTCTTTGCTAGAGATTGTTTGGGTCAATCGACCTTGCCAGTCTAACTTGGTCTTTTCATTGACTAACTGAAGCAAGTCTAATTTCTCATCAAAAAGGGCTCCGTAGTCTTTCAAATCATAGCCAAACAAGGGAAAAGATTCCGTGAAAGAACCCCTTCCAGCCATAATCTCCGCACGTCCATTTGACAAAGCATCGATAGTGGCATATTGTTGGAACAAACGAATCGGATCCATGCTCGAGAGAATGCTGACCGCACTGGTCAAACGAATTTTCTTGGTATTGACTGCCCCAGCTGCCAGGATAATCTCTGGGGCTGATACCGCAAAATCCGCTCGATGGTGCTCACCAATCCCATACACATCCAAACCAATCTTGTCAGCCAGTTCAATCTCTGCCACCAACTGGCGAATACGTTCGGCATGACTGTAAGTCTGTCCAGTCCCTTCAAGCTCCGTTGTTTCCCCAAATGTTGAAATTCCCAATTCTACCATTGTGATTCTCCCTGTCTACCTCTGTCCTTCAATTTGAAAAATTATTCTAACACGAATCTTGAGTACAAGCAACCAATTTGCTCACAAGAAAAAGCCTAGATAACTAGACTTTTTTAGCTTATTCTACCGTTACTGACTTAGCAAGGTTACGTGGTTTATCCACATCAAGACCACGGTGGAGTGTTGCAAAGTAAGCGACTAATTGCGTTGGCACGACCATTGAAATTGGTGAGAGGTAAGGGTGGACGGTCGTAAGAACGATGTCGTCTGTATCTTTGGCAACATTTTCTTCTGCGATAGTGAGGACTTTGGCACCACGGGCTGCGACCTCTTGGATATTTCCACGAGTATGGTTAGCAAGGACTGGATCTGACAAGAGGGCCAAAACAGGCGTTCCTTCTTCAATCAAGGCAATAGTTCCGTGCTTGAGTTCTCCTGCCGCAAAGCCTTCACACTGGATGTAAGAAATCTCTTTGAGTTTGAGACTTGCTTCCATGGCTACATAGTAATCTTGACCACGTCCGATATAAAAGGCGTTGCGAGTTGTTTCAAGAAGATCACGAACCTTGGCTTCGATGGTTTCTTTCTCTGAAAGAGTTGATTCGATAGACTGAGCTACAATTGACAACTCATGCACCAAATCAAAGGCTTGCGCTTTGGCATTGCCATTTGCTTCTCCGACTGCTTTTGCAAGGAAGGCAAGGGCTGCGATTTGTGCTGTATAGGCTTTAGTTGATGCCACGGCAATTTCAGGACCTGCGTGAAGGAGCATGGTATGGTTGGCTTCACGTGAAAGGGTTGAACCAGGAACGTTTGTCACTGTCAAGCTTGGGATTCCCATTTCATTAGCCTTAACCAAAACCTGACGGCTATCCGCTGTTTCACCAGACTGGCTGATAAAGATGAAGAGTGGTTTCTTGCTGAGGAGTGGCATACCGTAGCCCCACTCAGATGAAATTCCAAGCTCAACTGGTGTATCCGTCAATTCTTCCAACATCTTCTTAGAAGCAAATCCTGCATGGTAAGATGTTCCAGCTGCAAGGATGTAGATGCGGTCTGCGTCTTGAACAGCCTTGATGATAGCTGGGTCTACGACAACTTGACCAGCCTCATCTGTGTAGGCTTGGATGAGTTTACGCATAACAGTTGGTTGCTCATCGATTTCCTTGAGCATGTAGTAAGGATAAGTTCCCTTACCGATATCTGACAAATCAAGCTCAGCAGTGTAGCTAGCACGCTCACGACCATTACCATCATAGTCTTGAACCTCTACACTATCAGCCTTGACGATGACCAACTCTTGGTCATGGATTTCCATGTATTGGTTGGTTTCACGAATCATAGCCATGGCATCTGAGCAGACCATGTTATAGCCTTCTCCAAGACCAATCAAAAGTGGTGATTTATTTTTAGCTACGTAGATGACTTCAGGATCTTGTGAGTCAACCAAGGCAAAAGCATAAGAACCACGGATAATGTGAAGAGCTTTTTTGAAGGCTTCAAGAACTGAGAGACCTTCTTCTTCAGCAAATTTCCCAATCAAGTGAACAGCGATTTCTGTATCTGTTTGCCCCTTGAAGTGGTGACCTGCAAGGTATTCTTCCTTAATTTCAAGGTAGTTCTCAATCACCCCATTGTGCACCAAAACAAAACGTTCAGTCTCAGAGCGATGTGGGTGAGCATTGTCTTCCGTTGGTTTCCCGTGAGTTGCCCAACGAGTATGTCCGATACCAGTTGTTCCCTCCACACCAGCTGTCTTAGCAGACAATTCTGCGATACGACCTACAGCTTTGACTAGATGGTTTTCAGCACCACCTAGGACAAAAATTCCCGCAGAATCATAACCACGGTATTCAAGCTTTTCAAGCCCTTGAATCAAAATATCAGTTGCATTTGTGTTTCCAACAACACCAACAATTCCACACATAGTATATACGACACAGACAAGCTGTGCTTTCTCCTTAAATTGGTATAGTCTAATTCTTCTTTTACAGAATCAGCAAAAACAGTATATACTTGTTTCTTTCACTTGTCAAGAGTAAAAATTGGTATAGTTCAAATCAGCCTTCTGTAATCAAAAAACTCTGACCAATTAAAATCATCAGTCAGAGTCTTTTTTAAAATCCATTATTATCACTTAATTCCTTGAACCAGTGGCCTGATTTCTTCAGACGGCGTTCTTGCGTTTCCAAGTCTAGTTCGACCAAACCATAGCGATTTTTATAGCTGTTGAGCCATGACCAACAGTCAATAAAGGTCCAGATTAAGTATCCTTTACAGTTGGCTCCATTTTCAATAGCACGGTGTAGTTCACGAAGATGACCTTTTACAAAGTCAATACGGTAATCATCTTGAATCATCCCATCTTGACGGAATTTTTCTTCCCCTTCAACACCCATGCCATTCTCTGTCAACATCCACTCGATATTGCCATAGTTTTCCTTGATATTTTGGGCGATGTCATAAATCCCTTGCTCATAAATTTCCCAGCCACGGTGAGGATTGATTTTACGTCCAGGCATCACATAAGGCTCGTAAAAATGTTCTGGCAAAAGTGGACTCTCTGGATGCTTAGCAAATCGAGGAGCCATAACACGCAAAGGTTGATAGTAGTTGACACCAAGGAAGTCCACAGTATTGTCACGAATGATATCCAACTCCTCCTCTGTAGCATCAGGCAAGAGACCGTATTCATGTAAGATTTCTACCAACTCCTGTGGATAAGTCCCCAAAACAGACGGATCTAAGAAAGATTGGGCCTGAAAAAGGTCCGCAATACGAGCAGCCTTGACATCAGCAGGATGCTGGCTACGTGGATAAGCCGGTGTCAAGTTGAGGACAATCCCAATCTTAGAGTCAGGCAAGAGTTCATGACAGGCCTTAACCGCCCGACTGCTGGCCAATTGTGTATGATAAGCTACTTTAACGGCTGCCTCTGCATCCACCTTATGTGGATAATGGGCATCGTAAAAATAGCCAAATTCTACTGGAACGATTGGCTCGTTAAAGGTAATCCATTGATCCACTAAATCTCCATAAGTCTCAAAACAGAAACGAGCATAGTCTTCATAGGCTGAAACTGTCGCCTTATTTTCCCAACCATCACCAGCTTCTTGAAGAGCAAAAGGCAAGTCAAAGTGGTAGAGATTGACTAAAAGACGAATCCCTTTGGCCTTAATAGCCTCAAAAACCTTACGATAGAAATCCACACCTTGAGGATTGACTTTTCCACAGCCTTGTGGAAAAATCCGTGACCACTGGATAGAAGTCCGAAAGGCTGTGTGACCAGTCTCTAACAAAAGCTCAATATCCTGCTCCCAGTTTTCATAAAAGGTTGATGTTTTATCTGGACCAATCCCATTATAGTAACGATTTGGCTCCACTTGGTACCAATAATCCCAGAGATTATCTCCCTTACCGTCACCAGCTATACGTCCTTCTGTCTGTGGCCCAGAAGTAGAGGATCCCCAGACAAAATCCTTTGGAAACCTTAGCATACATTTACCTCTTTATCTACTCATTTTTCCCATTATACAGAAAAAACAAGGTAAAAACTAGTTACATTTTTTCCTTGTTTTTCTTCTGATTATAGTTTTTATTTCTTGCTGAGGATTTCAAGCGTTTCAAGCAAGTTATCTGCATGAACCTCGATGGTGTCACCAGTCGCTTTAATCTTAACTTCTACGATGCCATCAGCTGCTTTCTTCCCAACAGTGATACGGATTGGCAATCCAATCAAGTCACTGTCGCTAAATTTAACTCCCACACGTTCGTTGCGGTCATCCGTCAAGACTTCGTAACCAGCTCCCATCAAGCTTGCTTCAAGCTTTTCTGTCAAAGCTTGCGCTTCTTCGTCCTTGACATTGACAGTGATCAAGTGAACATCAAATGGCGCCAATTCTTTAGGGAAATTGATTCCCCAAGCGTAACGGTATTCACCTTTTGGCGTTTTATTAACAAAGAGGCGAGCGTGTTGCTCCATCACTGCTGAAAGGAGACGGCTGACACCGATACCGTAACATCCCATGATAATTGGCACAGCACGGCCATTTTCATCCAAAACATCTGCTCCCATGCTTGCTGAGTAACGAGTACCGAGTTTGAAGATGTGACCAATTTCGATACCACGCGCAAAGTTAAGGACACCTTGCCCGTCTGGGGAAATTTCACCCTCACGAACTTCACGAATATCCACATATTCTGCAGTAAAGTCACGACCTGGGTTCACACCAGTCAAGTGGTAGCCATCCTCGTTAGCACCCACAACTGCATTGCGAACATCTTGCACCTTACGGTCTGCAATGATTTTAACATTCTCTGGTAAACCAACTGGGCCAAGTGAACCAAATCCTGCTTGAACAACACTTGCCACTTCTTCTTCGCTAGCAACGTCAAAGAAATCTGCTCCCAAATGGTTTTTCAACTTGACTTCATTGAGCTGGTCATTTCCAACTAGAAGGGCTGCAACAAGCTCCCCATCTGCCATATAGAAGAGGGTTTTGATCGTTTGTTCTTCTGGAACATTGAGGAAGGCTGCCACTTCATCAATTGATTTAACATCTGGTGTTGCGACACGAGTCACTTCTTCTTCAGCGACAACACGGTTGCTTGGTTTGTACTCGTTTGTTGCCATTTCCAAGTTAGCTGCATAGCTAGACTCACTTGAGTAAGCAATGGTATCTTCACCAGAAACCATCCATTTGAGCAATTCTGCCTTGATTTCTTCTTGCACTTCTGCAGGAATTTCATCAAATGAGGTAACTGACTTGTCCAAAACAACCCATCGGTCAAGGTCTGTACGAGCAGGTGTAATAGCCATAAATTCTTGGCTGTCCTTACCACCCATGGCTCCACCGTCACCGATGATAGCCTTGAAATCTAAACCACTACGAGTGAAAATACGCTCATAAGCAGCCTTGTACTCATCGTAAACACTGTCCAAGCTATCATAGTTAGCGTGGAAACTGTAAGCATCTTTCATGATAAACTCACGTGTACGGAGTAGTCCATTACGTGGGCGTTTTTCATCACGATACTTAGGCTGGATTTGATAAAGGTTAAGCGGCAATTGCTTGTAAGACTTAACAGAATCACGGACAATAGCTGTAAAGGTTTCTTCGTGAGTTGGACCTAGGATAAAGTCTGATTTTTCACGGTTTTTTAGTTTGTAAAGGTCTTCACCATAAGTTTCATAACGACCTGATTCGCGCCACAATTCTGCACTAAGAAGGGCAGGAGCCAACATCTCAACGGCACCAATCTTGTCGAATTCTTGGCGCATGATGTTTTTAGCTTTTTCAATCACACGGTTAGCAAGTGGTAGGTAAGAATAAACGCCTGCTGAAACTTGGCGAACATAACCAGCTCGCAACATAAGAGCGTGGCTGATAACTTGAGCATCGCTTGGCATTTCGCGAAGCGTTGGGATAGGCATTTTACTTTGTTTCATAATATTCCTCGATTATCTAAAAAAGAGTCGCATGATGTCATTCCAGGTCACAGCAATCATCAAGACAACCATGATGACCACTCCGGCCAAGGTGACATAGGTTTCAATTTCTTGTTTCAATGGTTTGCGGCGAATGGCTTCTAGGATATTGAGCACAATCTTACCACCATCCAGGGCTGGAATCGGAATAAGATTAAAAATCCCAATATTGATGGAAATTATTGCCAAGAAGTACAAGACATTCTCAATTCCATTTTTAGCAGCATCACTACTTGCCTTAAAGAGGGCAACAGGTCCACCTAGCTTGTTCAAATCCGGTTGGAAAATCAGATTTTTCAGTGCTGAGAGAATTCGGAGGGCCGAGTCAGCAGCAGTTGTAAAACCACCTACAAACATAGATACAAAATCTGACTTAATCCCCGGTTGAACACCTAGAAGGTAACGGCCTTGACTTTCTTCCGGAGTAACAGTGACTTGTTTGTCACTACCCTTTTCAGAAATAGTCACATCCAAGGTCGGGGCCGTCTTATCTTTGGTTTCTGATTCCACAGCCTGAATCAAACTTTCCCAGTTGCTAACCTCATGTGAGCCAATTTTGGTAATTTGTGCCGTTTCTGGTACTCCCACCTTAGCCAAGGCCCCTTGGGGCATAATATGGAACTGGTTGGTATCGACATCTCTGACACCACCCTGCATGAAGATTAAAATCCAGAAAACAACAACCCCTAAGATAAAGTTGTTCATAGGGCCTGCAAAATTAGTAATGAGTTTCCCCCAGATAGTCGCATTTTGATATTGAACATCTAAAGGTGCAATCCGAACCTCAGTACCGTCTGCTTCCACAACCGTTGCATCGTGATCCACTGCAAATGTTTTTTCTTCTTCCAGAACCAGTCCTTTGATAAAGAGCTTGTCTTCAAAGTCAAATTGGGTCACCTGCATAGGAAGAGCTGTTTGATCCAATTTTTTACCTGAGAGATTGATGCGTTTAACCTTACCATCATCAGTAAGCGTCAAACTGACAGGAGTTCCTGTCTTAATTTCAGTTGTATCATCACCCCAACCGGCCATGCGAACATAGCCACCCAGAGGCAAGATTCGAATGGTATAGGCCGTTCCATCCTTGCCAGTGTGAGCAAAGATCTTGGGTCCCATACCAATGGCAAATTCACGCACTAGAATCCCTGATTTCTTGGCAAAGTAGAAGTGTCCAAACTCGTGCACCACCACAATAATCCCGAAAACCAGAATAAAGGTCAAAATTCCGAGCATAGTATTTCCTCCGTCTTTTGATTAAAAGAGTCCAAATAAGTGCATGATTGGAAATACGAGCAGCATACTATCGAAACGATCCAAAACACCACCATGTCCAGGGATAAATTTCCCAGAATCCTTGACACCAAAGTGACGCTTGATCGAACTTTCTAGTAAATCACCAAATTGTCCAGCAATGCTAAAGAAAATAGCAAAGACTGACATCTTGTAAATTCCATACGGAAGAGCAACTGTATTGTCAACCATCATAAAGATGATGGTTACTAAAATAGCACCTAAAATGCCACCCAAGGCACCCTCAAAGGTTTTATTTGGAGAAACCGTTGGAGCCAGTTTCCGTTTCCCAAAGTTCATCCCAGTAAGATAGGCACCACTGTCGGTAGCCCAGACGATACACAAGGCCAATAGAGCCTTATCTAAACCTGCAACGCGAGCATCTAGTAAAGCATTAAATCCAAAGCCTACATAGAAACTCATAGCAAGAGGAAAAACAGCGTCCTCAATCGTATAAGACTTGCTAAAAACAGTCGTTCCTAACATGATTGAAATCAACACACTATAAGCAACAACATTCCCATCAACTGGTAAAAAAGTCAGATAATTCTCCAAGGGAATGGTTAAGGCAAAGGTTGCAAAGAGGGTCAAGAGGCCCTCCATAGTCATGGTCTCTAGACCTCTCATCTTCAAAAGTTCATGCATGGCTAGCATGGCTATGATTCCAATTGCTATCTGAAGCAAGAGTCCCCCAATCATTAAAATTGGTAGGAAAATAGCCAGGGCAATCCCTGCAAACAAGGTTCTTTTCTGTAAATCCTGTGTCATATTTCCTCCTAAACTCCTCCAAATCGGCGATGACGACGATTGTAGGCAAGAATGGCTTCCTGCAAGGCCGCCTCGTCAAAATCAGGCCACAAGGTGTCCGTAAAATAGAGCTCACTATAGGCTCCCTGCCAGGGAAGGAAATTACTCAAACGCAATTCTCCACTAGTACGGATAATCAAGTCCGGGTCTCGTAAGTCCTTAGGCAAATGCTGGGTAAAGAGATAGTTGCCAATCAATTCCTCTGTGATGTCGCCTGGGTTGATTTTGGCATCTAACACATCCTGGGAAATCAACTTAAGAGCCTGTGTAATCTCAGCACGTCCACCATAGTTGAGGGCAAAATTAAGAATCAATCCTGTGTTGTTCTTAGTCAATTCCTCAGCCTTGGTCAGAGCTTCAAAGGTTTGCTTAGGTAGGCGGTCCGTTTCCCCAATCATTTGAATCTTAACATTATTAGCATGCAATTCCGGGACATAATTATCATAAAACTCTACTGGCAAGTTCATGATAAACTTGACTTCCTGATCTGGGCGGGTCCAGTTTTCTGTAGAAAAAGCATAAACTGTAATAACCTTAACGCCCAGTTTGTTGGCTGCCTTGGTCACAGTTTGCAATGCTTCCATGCCCGCCTTGTGTCCGAAGACTCGCGGTTGCATACGTTTTTTAGCCCAACGGCCATTGCCATCCATGATAATGCCGATATGAGCAGGAATCTGTGTCGGAACTTCTACTTCCACAGCCTTATCTTTCTTAAAAAATCCAAACATGATCTTATTCCTATTCAAAAATCTATCGTTTCATTATACCATATTTCCCTATTTTCTTCTATCACTAAGCTATTTATACTCTTCGAAAATCTCTTCAAACCACGTCAGCTCTATCTGCAACCTCAAAACAGTGTTTTGAGCAACCTGCGGTTATCTTCCTAGTTTGCTCTTTGATTTTCATTGAGTATTATTCTCAGGCGCAAAGCCCATTTTTCAAAAAAATAAGTCGCCTGATTGGGCGACTCTATTTTATAGGGAGATTATTATGAAAAAGTTTTAGGAGTTTAAGTTAAGGTCTTCTTAACTTATGGACTTAGTATACACTCCCTAGCTTAAAGTTTCCTTAAGTATTTTTAAAAATCAAATTTTTCCATTTCTCCTGCCAATTTTTCTTGGATAGACGTGTTCGATAAAGTTCCATTCGGTCTTCATTTTCTAAGAAATGAGGAGTTGGACGAACTTGAAAATTCAAAATATCCTCCAAACCATAAGGTGCATAGAGTTCAAAATCGGATTTTTTATTCAAGCGTAGTCCAACAGCCGTACATCGTTCTGGATACTTACTCATGGCATCACGGGAACTGGTATAGGGAGCAGTATGAGGGCTGTGCTGGTGCATATAGACTTGATTTTTCAACTCCCACTGGTACTGAGGAAAATCCTCTCGCAGTTTTTTCTCTAGGGACAAGGTTTCCTCATAAGAAAGATTTGGATCAAAGAAAATCACATCTACATCTGTTTCACAGTCAAAAGGGGATTTGTCTGACAAGAGATTCCAGATAAAATTTCTGACAGAACCTGCTGCCAACCACGAATCTTTCAACTCCAGGTTTCGGATGATAGTCAGAATAGCCATCATATCTGGATTTTTTCCAAAAGCCTCTAGAATTTCTTTCTTATTTTTCATTGTACTCATACCCCAAATGCTCATATGCCTTAGCAGTCGCCACCCGTCCAGACCGTGTCCGCATAATAAAACCTTTTTGAATCAAGTAAGGCTCATACATATCTTCAACTGTCTCACGTTCTTCTGCTATGTTAACAGAAAGAGTTCCTAAGCCGACGGGACCACCACCGTACATCTCAATCATGGTCCGAAGAATTTTCTGGTCCACATAGTCCAGACCTTCATGGTCAACATCCAGCATGGTCAGAGCCTTATCGGTAATAACATCATCGATAACCCCATTCCCCATAATCTGGGCAAAATCGCGCACGCGCTTGAGGAGACGATTGGCAATACGAGGAGTACCTCGACTACGTAGGGCCAGCTCAGAAGCTGCCTCATGAGTAATTTCCATCTCAAAAATATCTGCCGTCCGCTCAACAATTTCTGTCAAGTCAGCATGGGCATAGTATTCCATATGCCCCGTAATCCCAAAACGTGCCCGTAGAGGATTTGACAGCATACCAGCCCGAGTCGTCGCACCAATCAAGGTAAAAGGTGGCAACTCCAAATGAACACTGCGACTGCCTTCACCAGCCCCAATCATGATGTCAATGTAGAAGTCCTCCATAGCACTATAAAGCACCTCTTCCACCGACATGGGCAAGCGATGAATCTCATCAATAAAAAGGACATCCCCAGGCTCTAAGTCATTCAAAATCGCTACCAAATCACCAGCTTTTTCGATAACAGGACCCGACGTCTGCTTGAGATTGACACCCAGTTCGTTTGCAATAACAAAGGCCATGGTCGTCTTCCCCAAACCTGGAGGCCCGAAAAGGAGCACATGATCCAGCGCTTCATCCCGCATTTTAGCGGCTTCGATAAAGATTTGAAGCTGGTCCTTAACCTTATCCTGCCCGATATATTCACGTAAATACTGAGGACGGAGCGTGCGTTCTACTAACTCCTCATCCCCCATTATCTCATTATCTAAAATTCTGCTCATGTTTCTATTATAGCAAAAATCCAAGCCACAAACAAAAAAGCCACCTGATTAGATGACCCCCGAATTTAGCACTTTATTCTACATCACTGCTTCATCGCCTGCGATAGGAAGTAAGATAGCCCATGATGGAACTAATCCTTAAAACTATCATCGGACCAATTGTGGTCGGTGTTGTTCTTCGATTAGTCGATAAATGGCTAAACAAGGACAAATAGTGTCAAAAAAGACCTCAAGCTTAATGTGGAAGTTAGCTTGAGGTCTTTTCTAGCCTATGATATAGAACTAGTACTCAATTCCTTTTTATTATCCCACAGTTCACAAAATTTGTCAAAGTTTTATATCCTCATCTACTCAGCTTCTCTAACTTTAGAATCTGTCCAATAAAGTTTATAAGATTGAGATAAAGTTATGGAAAAATGATGTTTAAAAAACTCCCGAAAAGCCTGAAATAGAGGCAAAAAACTCCACCTAATTAAGCGACTTCCGACTTTAGCACGTATGTGGTATAATATTGTTCGGCACTGCTACACCGCCTACGAAAGGAGGTGAATTAGCCCATGATGGAACTAATCCTTAAAACTATCATCGGACCGATTGTGGTCGGTGTCATCCTTCGCTTAGTCGATAAATGGCTAAACAAAGATAGATAGTGTCAAAAAAGACCCCAAGCTTAATGTGGAAGTTAGCTTGGGGTCTTTTCTAGTCCATGATATAGAACTAATCCTTAATTCCTCTCCATTATCCCACAGTTCACAAAATTTGTCAAAACTTTACATTCTCATCTATTCAGCTTGTCATTTATAAGCAAAAATAATGTTCATCATGCGTTTATCTGACAACAAATAAAGGAGACATGCCACCAAGGTAATCAGCCATATGGCATATACAGAAACTGTTAAAACAGTGAATTCCTCCAGGATGATTAGTAGTAAATTTGCCAGATAATACCGCCCAACAACCGTTGTTAAAGTAAACAAACCTGCAAATGACAATAAAAAGGCAAGTGGTAGGGCAAGGATAAGTTCCTTCCGATATTTTCCTAAGAAGAGGACAATAATACCAGCAGACAGTGTATAAGCAAAAGCAATTGCTCCATAAACAAGTCCCCAAGATAACATTGTAAGACTAGAGAAAGCAAAATCACCATCCATTAACTCTAGGACCAGCATAGCCAAAAAAGTGAATTCACTGACTAGTAGATTAATCAACAAAGCAAGCATAAACTTCGCTTGGAGTAATTGTTTCAAATCGACAGGAATCAGTCTGAGATTTGAAATCGTTTTAGACACTTGTTCTATTCTTATCAAATCCACTAAAACCATGCTCGCAAAAGGGAGGAGAAAATAGTAGTTCAAAAAGAAGAAACCATTTTCTACATACCAGCCATTCACACTACCGTACGAATGTCCTTGATAAATCTGATGACCAATCATAAACTCTAACAAAAAGAGCAGGATGGCTACAAAGGGAATCATATACAGTATCTTTCGCCTTCTTAGTTTAGTCAATTCTAGCATCAACATTTATCCATCCACCTTTCTTAACCAAGATTTAATGGACAAGAAAGACAAAACAAGTAAAGATAAACCTAGTACAATAATCGATAAGATAGCTGGCTGTTGAAGCACCACTCCTTCTCTATTTCCTTCCCAGATTAAACTGTTAGCACTTGTTACTGGACTGATATTTGGACTCGTCCTTGCTAAAAAAAATGACACTAAAACATACATGACACCGACCAAATTTCCAACTATCTCCTTGCCTCTGACTTTTATCATGACCAGAGCAACTAAAGGAAATACTCCCATGGGAATTAAGACACCACTACTCATACAAAGATAGAAAAATCTTAATAATAAAGACAAACTGACTGTCGAAGAAAAGCGAGATAGTAGTGCGAATAAGGAAACCGAAATATAGGTGAATAACATGATACACAGAGCATTGATTTCTATATACAAAATCTTAGCCCAGAATGTCTTCATTAGATTTGCTGAAGCGAGTTTCAAGTTGTTCATGATGCGATAGCGATATTCTACACCAAATGCCTGTATTGTATAGGAAACACAATACAAAGGGAGAATCAAAAAGTTTAAATAAGACAAAGAAAATTTATAGACAAAGGGAAATGAGTCAAACAAGCCTCTCGCATCATTTACATAATAACAGATGAGAGCTAGGTAGAGGGAAACAACACCATATACGACAAAATTCAGTTTTTGATGCCTTTGTTTGAGAAATTCAATCTTCACTAAATCAAGCAATTCCCTCACCTCCTGTTACCCGCTTAAAGTAATCCTCTAAACTTTCATTGTTTTTATAAGAATATTCTTTTAGAACTATTCCGTTATCTTTTAAGGAGTTAGATACGACTGCAATGTCAAAAGTAGGTGATTCTCCCTGAAGTTCAAGTTCTATATCCGAAAGAATACTAATCTGTTCTTGCAGATTTATCCTGCAAAGCACTTCCTTAGCTTGAGGAGCATCCGAAACAATTAGGTGGATTTTCCTTTTATCTGCACCATCTATTAATTCCTGCATAGTCTTTTCAGCCATAAGGTGGGCATCATGCAGTATCCCAACTCTATCTACAAGCTTTTCAAGTTCTGAAATAATGTGACTGGATATTAAAATCGAAATGCCATGATTGGTACTGAGTTCCTTTAGATAACGGCGCATTTCAAGGATACCAATAGGATCCAAACCATTTGTTGGTTCATCTAATATCAGAATTTTCGGCTGGTGCATAATAGCGTTAGCAATTGCTAACCTTTGCTTCATTCCCAAAGAATACTGCTTGAATAGTTTTTTATTTTCCCCATCTAATCCTACTACTTGTAAAGCTTGCTCTACTTGTTTTAGCGAAACTCCTCTCAATCTCGCAAAAATAGAGAGATTTTCAGGTCCCGTTAAATTAGGATAAAAAGAAGCACTGTCCAATACCACACCGATTTGAGATAGCAAATCCTTAGAAAATTCACCTAACAGTTTTTCAGATAGAATATTCACTTCACCACTATCCATCGCTGTCAAACCTAAAATAGCTTTGATAAAGGTAGTCTTTCCAGCGCCATTTCTTCCTAGTAAGCCATAGATTTCTCCCTGTTTTAGCGTAAAGTCTATCTTATCTAAGACAATCTTCCCATCATAGGATTTTGATAAATTAGATGTCTGTATTACTGGATTTCTCATTTTATTCTCCTCCTAACATCTATACACCCACATCAAAAGACATAATAGAGTAGTTCCTGTATAACTAGTTATATGAGAAGGTAATAGGGTATAGCAAACTTACAGTACCCCCTTTAAGTCCTTCAATCTATGACACGATTCATTATATAAATGTTACTTCACAAACATTTAATAAATAAATCCTCCAGTCCAAGATTAACTACACTAATTGTTGAATCTTGTTGTATAACTCTCGAACCCAAAATATATTGTAGTTGATTTATAGCTTTTTAAAGCAAACGCTTACAAAGAATCCTAAAAAAATATATTCTAAAAATGATTTTACGAAACTTTGCTAAAATACTCATATTAACCACATTTTCTTATCTTTACACTTGTAAGTGTACTACTTTGAATCTTCTTTGTCAATAAAAAGTATTCTTTTTTTCAGTTTATTTCCTATTTATTCTTTTGAGACTATTTCTATGCCAGGAAGTTGAAAAATAGAGATTAAAAGTATATAATTAATCATAAATTTATTTAAAGAAGGTTTAAAGATGAGCATATTATCTGACAAACTAAAAGCAAAGAGAAAAGAAAAAGGCTTCTCACAAAAAACACTTTCCGAAGGAATTTGTGAGCAAAGCCAAATCAGCAAAATAGAACGTGGCAACTATATGCCTGCTGCTGATTTACTCTATAAACTTGCAAATCGGCTTCAAGTTCCCTTAGAATATTTTTTCGATGAACAGATTGAAATGACTTCCAATATAACACCGTTTAAGAAATTAGCAGAAAAATTACTTGAAGATCGTAATTACGAGGATTTAGAATACCTCTTAAACTTAGAAAAAGAAAAGTCTCAGTATCTGTCTACTGAGGATGAATTTTATCTTCTATGGATTCAAGCGATTATCCTTTTCTACTTACATGGTTCCAAAGATGAAGCTATTGCCAGTCTAGAAAACACTTTGCCAAAACTTTCGTCTAGTTCATCTGTGTATCTTAAACTCCTCAATACTTTATCTAATTTTTATTTTTCTGTAGGGCGTGATGCAGAATACGAAGAAAATAACTCACTTCTTATCAGTTTGTATCAGGAAAAAGATTTAAACCATCAAGAGTATTTATTTGGTTATATTCGAGTTAAACATAATTTCGCTTATTATTTACACTCTAAAGGGAAAGAGTTAGAAGCTGTCCAAGAGGCCTTAGAAACCATTGACTTTTGTAAACAAAAAGAGACCAGCTATCAGCTGGCACCTCTTTTAACTATCGTTGCGAACGCCGGAAAAGATTTTTTAAAGCACGATGAAATTCTTGACTATTATTTACAGGCTCGTGATATCTGTAAAATATACGGGCACAAGCTCTTGATGGCTAAGATTGACCATTTTTTGAAAGATAAGGATAGGTGACTTCGATCGTAATAAGTTATAATTACCAATTAGCTAGAAACATAAAAGTGGAGAGGAACTAATGTAGTTTTCTCCACTTTTGTTAATATCCCCTCTTCCACTTGTATCCTGCCCAGCATGCTAAAGCCAGTAAAACTAAATTAAAGATGATAAAGAAATTCGTAAAACCAAATAATCCATTCTGGGATAAATCTTCTACATAAAGGTTGGATTCAGTAAAGAACAGATAAATTCCATAACCCTCCACGAAAATAAGAAAACTGACAAAACCAATCATAAGTCTGAGAAAAAAGTCTTTAAAATCAAAAAACGCATAATATCAGTGTTGAAAACCTGATACTATGCGTTTTATTGTGGAAAGATTTACTTCATTTTCTCCTGAAATTGAGTTTTTGCCCAATTTCTCTTTTATGGTATAATATTGTTCGGCACTTCTACACCGCCTGCGAGAGGAGGTGAATTAGCCCATGATGGATACAATACTTAAAACTATCATCGGACCAATTGTGGTCGGTGTCGTTCTTCGCTTAGTCGATAAATGGCTAAACAAGAACAAATAGTGTCAAAAAGACCCCAAGCTTATTTGGACGTGAGCTTGGGGTCTTTTCTAGCCTATGATATAGACACAATACTTAATTCCCTTTTATTATCCCACAGTTGACAAAATTTGTCAAAACTTTACATTCTCAGCTTCTCAAGCTTTAACCGCTTTACAACAAGACTTTCAAGTTTAAGAGAAAGTTAGGGATTCTATCAATTTCATAGAAATTTTGATTTAGTAAACGAAGAGACAATCTTACATGTCACTCCTCATTTAATACGCCACTACTGGACAAGCAAAATCATTATTACAGCAGTTCCAGTCCTTCAATTAATAGTTACTTACAATCAAATTGAGTTTGAAGTAGCTGAAGCAACAACAGACCTATTTCTTAATCATATTCGCTAAAAAGTCCCCGCCAATTCCCCGACCAAAATCCGAAAAATATCGGAAAATGATTTTTAGAATAGTCCCCAAAATCCTGAAATAGAGCCAAAAAACTCCACCTGATTGGGTGGAGTTAAGGGAGATTATTATGAAAAAGAAAAGTTTAGGATTTTATTAAATAAAGTTAGGAGGTCTTTATTTAATAACTATATGATACAAGACAAAGCTTAAAACTAGCTTAACTTTTCTCAAATTTTACTATTTTGCAAAAAAAATCTATCACCATCACCTATCCACGAAAAAAGCCACCTGATTGGGTGACTTCATTAGGAGATTATGATGAAAAAAAGTTTTAGGATTTCATTAAATAAAGTTAGGAGGTCTTTATTTAATGGTTATATAATACTAGACCATCCTTAAACTTTGCTTAAGAAAAACAAGTTTTGTTATTTTTCTCTATTCACCCAAGTCATCCCTATACAATTATAGGTGGATAAGATTTCAAAGCCCATAGAACGATAGAATCTCAAGGTTCTTTCTGTCTGTTCTGTCACCAGCTGGACTTGATAGACATCTTTGTAAGCCTCTAAAGCCTCTTTCATTAGGGCACTACCAATCCCTTGACGCTGATAGATAGGTAAAACGATTAAATCTTGAACCAATACTGATGAGAATCCATCTCCAACCAAACGAATCAAGCCCACCACAGTATCATCATCAAGCGCCACATAAATCGCTAATGAATGAGATAAGGCCTGCTCCAGCATCTCTGGTTGATGGGTATAATTTGTCCAACCGACAGCCTGATAGAGATGCAAAACATCCTCTAACTTGACAATTTCTTGCTTTTTAATAGTGATCATGTCAACACCTATTAAAGCTCTCTTAAGCTCTTGTACTGTCGTCCATTTTTATCAAAATTTTCAGGAGCCAACCATGCTTCCAATCGAGCTTTGACTTTGGGCCAGTCCTTATCAATCATAGACAACCAATCCGTATCACGAGTACGCCCCTTATATACGACTGCCTGGCGGAAGGTCCCTTCATAGACAAATCCCAAACGCTCCGCAGCTCGTCTGGATGGCAGATTAAGAGAATCACATTTCCATTCGTAGCGACGATAGTTAAGCTCCTCAAAAACATAGCGCGCCAAGAGATAGTGAGCTTCTGTCCCTATTCGTGTTCCCCTGAGCTCTGGAGAAAAAGTGACCGCTCCCACTTCTATCACTCGGTTATTTTGGTCAATGCGCATGAGAGAAAAAGTTCCCAAAGCCTTACCAGTTGCCTTGTCTATGATTGCATAGTAAAAACGGTCCTTACGAGCCAACATCTGATTTAAAAGGCTAACCAACTCCTCCATATCTGCTACTGGCTCCTGAAAAAGGTAGGTCCACATCTCCCGAGGAGTATCCAGGCCATAAACAGCTAGCAAATCCTCCGCATGTTTTTCTACCGAGAGAGCCTCTATCCGAGCATAACGCCCTTCTAAGAAATCAATAGAAGGCAATTCACCTGGTGTATAACCTTCCATTGACTCCCCAACCATTTGACCATATTCGTTTACTGGCATCTTTCTTCTCCTTGTTTTACGCTGAAAATACTATATCACAAATTGTTCTCTTTGGAAACTGGCACTGTCTTCAAACTTCATCCTCAACACTATATTAGTGACCCGTTTTCTGTCTTTTATCCTCTAAGGCTTGATTAATTCGTTGGGTGAGTTTGTGATTTTTCCAGATTTGATACAACCATATCAATCCATAAATTAACAAGAAAAAGAACCAAAGCAAGGGACTCCACAAGGCTGAACCCCAGCCCAAAAATAGAGAGGTCAATACTAAAATAGTAGCTGTCACTAATAAATGAACTCCTACACGTATACTAAAAGCAAGAAACTCTAGCTTTTCAAGTATTAAAGTCAATACCCCCATAATTCCACCCATTAAAAACAGAGCTAGAATATTTTTTATCATTGGTTCAGGATAGGTAATACCTGGATAACACTGAGCTAATAACATCATACTCAAATAAAAGAAGGAAGCCGTACGCATTCCCGATACAAAATAATCAATTAATCGTTTCATGATTTTCTCCTATAAACCTAGATAATTCATTAAGGACTTAACGTATTTCCGACTCACACTAGATTTGATGCCCCGAGTCATTTTAGCCATCATGTTCCCTGAAAAACTATCTGATAACGATTCTAAGTGGTCAATGTTTATAATTGAATGGCGTGATATCTGTATAAAGTTCCGTCGGTTAATCCTATTCTGAAAGTTTGTCAATGTTTCCTTAGTTTTATAAATCCCGTCTACCGTATAAATGGTCAACAAGTTCTTATCGATATCTGCTAAAATAAGATCCTCAATTTTCACCATAACCAGATGATCATCCGTTCGAATAGGAATGACCACCTGATTGGTTGTTGAAAATTGTTCTAAATACTCCATGACTTCCCTCGCTTGGTCGGTTAACTGAGCTGCCTGAATTACAATATGTGGGTCCTTTTCTGAAAACTCTGCCTTCATTTCAAAACGAATCTTCATTTTCTCTCCAATATACTTTTATTTTCTCTTGCTAAACACTTTAACAAATAAAATCCAAAGAAAAATAGCGACAAGACTGATAATAACCACTATAAAGTATGTCTCTTCCTTTGTCAATAGTTCTTGCCAGTTGATTTGGATTCCCATTTTTTCTTGAAATTCCTTTAACAATCTGCTATTTCCTGTAAATGCAGTTTCTAACCGCTCTTTCATTAAAATTTGTCGATAGAGAGAAGCAATATAAGTTGCAGGGGTACACTTCATGATAATTTGTGCAAAATCAGGTAATACTCCAATGGGGATATAAGTTCCTACCAAAAATCCAGAAGCAGTCCCCACTATAGTTGCCAGTTTGCCAAGACTATCTACAGATTGAAAACGGTAAATCAAAAGAATATTTACCACACTTGAAAGCAGACTGCTTAACAGCATAATCAAAGTAATTTCCGGTAAATAACTGATAACTGGACTTTCTCTAAAATAAAGGCTCATAACAGCAAACATAAACACCTGCATGACAAAAGAAATGATAATACTGCTGATTAGATAGGACACCTGTAAGCCCCAGCTACCTAAATCTGTCAAGAAAAGATCTTGATCTACTTGATTTTCACGATCCTGTACCATTTGTGTAAGAGCCGTAAAACTGGTTGTAATCCCAGTCACAGCCAAGGTCCCACCCATCAGCCAGTTATTTAAAAGCTTCGTATTATCAGGGAGTTGGGTCCAAGCATCCGTCAAGTTCTTCTGCAAAAAAATGATATAAAGCAGGAAGGAAATCAATGCCCCCAATAATGAGAAAAATACTCCTGAACGATTACGAAAATATAAGATAAAATTCCGTTTCAATAAAGCTAACATTAGCGAACCTCTCTTCCTGTAAGTGCAATAAAGGCATCATCCATAGTGCCCGGACGAAACTCAAAAGAATCAATTTCTTCTCGAACTTTTGCCAAATATTCAATGGCTTCCTGTGACGTCCTTGGATAAAAAAGATATTCCAACTCATTTTCTTCCTCTACTGTCATTCCAGTCTGTAACAACTTTTCTAAATCCTTCATTTCTTTAAAACGAATTTTTAGGATATTAGAAGCATACTGACTTTTAATAGCAGTCGCAGAACCTTGCGCAATCACTTTCCCATGATCAACAATATAGATCCGATCCGCTTCATCCGCTTCATCCAGATAATGAGTCGTTAAGATAATAGTCATACCTTCATCCTTTTGTAGCCGATACAGTAGCTCCCAGATGGATTTGCGAGTCTGAATATCAAGACCTGTCGTTGGTTCATCCAAGAAAAGAATATCTGGTCGCGAAAGAAGAGCACGCGCAATATCAACCCGACGTTTTTGCCCACCTGATAAAGTCCCATATAGTTGTTTCTGGAAAGCAGTCAAGCCCAGTTGATGGATCAAATCATCCACACGACTTGCTGCAATCTCCTTATACTGTTGAGCACGAATCGTAAGATTTTCCCTAACCGTCAACATCTCATCCAGTACACTAGCTTGAAAAACAACTCCGATTTTCGTATTTGGCGCATATCGAATCTGACCTTTTGTCGGCTTTTTCAACCCGATTAACATGGAAATGGTGGTTGATTTTCCTGCACCATTGGGACCCAAAATAGCATTAAAACTCCCTTTTTCAAACTCTAACTGAATATCGTCAACAGCCATATGATCGCCGTAACGTTTAGTCAAATGTTTAGCTTGTAAAATCATATTTATTTCCTCCTCTTTACCTCACCAGTTTAACAAAAAGTATGAAAGAAAAATCGACTTTTGAGATAAGTGGTTAAAATGAGAGGTTAAGTGGTGAGATGATGGAAACGGAATTATATTTTTCATTCAAAAAATCCTCCAGATTCTACTCTGAAGGATTCCTATCTTATTTCACAACAATATTAACCAATTTATTCGGTACCGCAATTACTTTTACGATGTCCTTACCGTCAATTTCTGCCTTGACTTTTTCATCCGCTAGAGCAATCTCTTGCAATTCTTCGCGTGATAGGTCTTTAGCGACCATGAGTTTGGCACGGACTTTACCTTTGATTTGGACGACTATTTCGATTTCGTCTTCAACCAATTTGCTTTCGTCCCATGTTGGCCAAGCTACGTAAGAGATAGACTCACCTGTTGCTGCAACTGTTTGCCAGAGTTCTTCTGCCAAGTGAGGTGCAAATGGGGCAATCAATTGGATAAAGCCTTTAGCGTAGTCCACATAGAGCTTGTCTTCCTTGTTAGCAGCGTTGACAAAGACCATAAGTTGGGCAATGGCTGTGTTGAATTTGAGGGACTCAATTTGTTCTGTGACAGCTTTGACCGTTTCATTGTAAACCTTGTCAAGAGCGCCATTATTTTCCGCAAGGATTTCTTTGCTTGTAATCAAACGGTAAACACGGTCAAGGAACTTACGGCTCCCTTCCAAACCTTCTTCTGACCAAGCGATTGAAGCATCAAGTGGCCCCATAAACATTTCATAAACACGAAGGGTATCCGCACCGTATTGTTCCACCACATCATCTGGGTTAACAACGTTCTTGAGAGATTTAGACATCTTAGCTGGCGCTTGCTCCAACTCCTCTCCTGTTTCCACATGGAAGAAAGAACCGTCACGTTTTTCAACCTTGTCAGTTGCTACAAGTGCTCCACGATGGTCACGGTAACTTGTTCCCAAGATCATTCCTTGGTTAAAGAGTTTTTGGAATGGTTCCTTAGTTGGAACAACACCGAGGTCATAGAGGAATTTGTGCCAGAAGCGAGCGTAAAGCAAGTGAAGTACAGCATGTTCCGCACCTCCCACGTAGATATCTACTGGCAACCATTGTTTGAGGAGGTCCTCATCAGCCAATTTCTCAGTGTTATGTGGATCGATATAGCGGAGGTAGTACCAACTTGAACCTGCCCATTGTGGCATAGTGTTGGTTTCACGACGACCCTTGACACCATCTTCACGAGTCACTTCAAGCCAGTCTGTCAAATTAGCTAGTGGACTTTCACCAGTACCTGAGGGACGGATATCCTTGGTTACAGGCAAGACAAGTGGCAATTCACTTTCAGGGACAGCTGTTGAAGTTCCATCTTCCCAATGAATGATAGGAATTGGCTCACCCCAGTAACGTTGACGGCTAAAGAGCCAGTCGCGGAGACGGTAGGTGACCTTCTCTTGTCCACAGCCTTTTTCTTCCAACCAATCCACAATCTTGGCAATAGCATCTTCTTTGTTGAGTCCATCTAGGAAGTCTGAATTGACATGAAGTCCATCTTCTGTGTAGGCAGCTTCTTCAACGTTTCCACCTTCAAGTACTTCGACGATTGGAAGGTCAAATTGTTTGGCAAATTCCCAGTCACGTTGGTCATGGGCAGGGACAGCCATAACGGCACCTGTTCCGTAACTAGCAAGAACATAATCCGCAATCCAGATTGGAATTTCCTTACCATTGACAGGGTTGACGGCATAAGCACCAGTCCAAACCCCTGTTTTTTCTTTGGCAAGGTCTGTACGAGCCAAGTCTGATTTAAGGCTGGCTTGGTGTTTATAGTCTGCTACTGCCTCTGCTTGCTCTGAACTTGTGATAGCATCTACTAATTCATGTTCAGGAGCCAAGACAGTGAAAGTCGCACCGAAAAGAGTATCAGGACGAGTAGTAAAGACAGTGAATTCCTTGTCTGTTCCTTTTACTTTGAAAGTTACATTGGCACCAGTTGATTTCCCAATCCAGTTGCGTTGCATATCCTTGATAGACTCTGGCCAATCAAGCTCGTCTAAGTCATTAAGCAAGCGCTCTGCATAGGCCGTGATTTTGAGCATCCATTGGCGCATTGGTTTACGGACAACTGGATAGCCTCCACGCTCAGATGTTCCGTCAGGAAGGACTTCTTCGTTGGCGATGGCTGTTCCCAATTCCTCAACCCAGTTTACTGGCACTTCAGCTTCATAGGCCAATCCTTTTTCGTAAAGCTTAGTGAAAATCCATTGAGTCCATTTGTAGTAGTTTGGATCTGTTGTATTGACTTCACGATCCCAGTCATAAGAAAATCCAAGCGCATTGATTTGGCGTTTGAAGTTGGCAATATTTTCCGCCGTAAATTCTGCTGGGTCATTCCCCGTATCCATAGCGTATTGCTCGGCAGGCAATCCAAAGGCATCCCAACCCATTGGGTGAAGGACATTGTAGCCTTGCGCACGTTTATAACGGCTGAGGATATCGGTTGCTGTATAACCTTCTGGGTGACCTACGTGTAGACCCGCTCCAGACGGATAAGGGAACATGTCAAGCGCATAAAACTTAGGTTTTGATGCATCTGTTCCTGTCTTAAATGTATGATGTTCCGCCCAGTAGCCCTGCCACTTAGGCTCAATTTCTTTATGATTGTAAAAACTCATGGTCTCTCTCCAATTTTGTGATGTTACTATTATACCATTTTTAAGTGAATTTGAAAGACGAGAAATGCTCTTTTGGGCTTGTATGAAAAGAAAGACTGAATCGCAAATCCACCTTATTTAGCAGTATAAAAAATTAGCCCCCATTTGGAGCTAACTTCTATCAATTATTTTTCTCTAGCATCTTCTCACGTCCTAGTTCTCGGTAACTACGGTCGCCGACAACCTCAACGCTAAACTGACCATCCTCATATTCAAGGATCGTCACGCTACCATTATCTAGACCATGCGGATGCATGCCATTAATCAGATACACAATGGTTCCAATGGTCATTCCATGGCTGACAACGAGAGCGTTGCCCCCACCTTGTTCTTCCATTTCTTTGGCAATCGCTTCAAAACCTTCCTTGATTCGGCCACTGAGTTTTTCCCAGCCTTCAGCCCAACCAGCTGTATCGACCTCTACCAAGCCCTCAGCAAGTTCAGCATAAGACAATTGATGAACATGGTCCACATTAAAGATACGAGGAATAATACCCATGAAAAGATCACCATCGTAGGCTCCATCAAAACTACCGAAACACCATTCTCTGATACGCTTGTCCATGCGATAAGGGATTTTCCCCTGCAAGCCAAGTTCATCAAGGATAATTCCCATTGTCTGAATGGTGCGCCCTGAATCACTCGAATAAGCGCGCTCAAACTGTAGACCAGATTCTCGTAAACCGATTCCTAATTCTTGAATTCCTCGTTCACCTTCAGCTGTTAAGGGAGTATCGCTCCAACCTTGCGCGCGACCAATCGTGTTAAACATAGTCTTGCCATGACGTACCAAATACAATCGTACTTTTACCATTTTCCGTCCTCCGTTTGCTTCTATTATATCATGGATGATAAAACAAAAGCCACCCAGACAGGCGACTTTTGCAGGAGATTATTATGAAAAAGTTTAGGAGTTCATTAAATAAAGATATTAGATGAAAATCAAATTCAAACTAAATCAGTGTTATCTGTTTCAAATAATATTAGGAGGTCTTTATTTAATGATTATAGTATACACATCCAACCTTAAATAGAACTTAAAATTTCTCCTATTTTCTTAATTTTTAAAACTATGAATTGGTGCTGGAATTTGTCCCCCACGAGAAATGAAATCAACAGACGAAGCCCCATTGACCTTCATAACTGGAGCTGTACCAAGAAGACCACCAAATTCAATCATATCACCTTCTTTTCCTTTTGGAATGATACGAACAGCTGTTGTCTTCATGTTAATGACACCAATTGCAGCTTCATCCGCAATCATAGCCGCAATGGTTTCAGCAGGTGTATCCTCCGGAATGGCAATCATATCCAAACCAACGGAACAGATAGCCGTCATAGATTCTAGTTTTTCCAGATTAAGAGAGCCATTTTGCACTGCAGCAATCATTCCTTCATCCTCTGAAACAGGTATAAAGGCACCAGACAAACCACCAACTTGGTTGCAGGCCATAACTCCGCCCTTCTTAACTTGATCATTCAAGAGAGCCAAGGCAGCCGTCGTCCCGTGTGTTCCAACTGTTTCTAGCCCCATTTCTTCAAGTACACGTGCCACAGAATCTCCAACCGCAGGAGTTGGCGCCAAACTCAAGTCCACAATACCAAACTCCACACCCAGTCTCTCACTGGCCATTTGACCAACCAATTGACCGATACGAGTGATTTTAAAGGCAGTTTTCTTAACTGTTTCGGCTACTACGTCAAAGCTCTCTCCACGAACTTTTTCCAAGGCACGTTTCACCACACCAGGACCGGAAACTCCGACATTGATGATAACATCTGCCTCCCCAACACCATGGAAGGCACCCGCCATAAATGGATTGTCCTCAACAGCATTAGCGAATACAACCAACTTGGCTGCTCCCATATCAGATAGAGTTGCCGTTTCCTTGATAACTCGTCCCATATCTGCGACAGCCGTCATATTGATACCAGACTTGGTTGAGCCGATATTGACTGACGAGCAGACCTTGTCCGTTTCAGCCAAAGCACGAGGAATAGAATTGATGAGAATCTCATCTCCCTTTTGATAACCTTTTTGTACCAAGGCAGAAAAACCACCAATAAAGTCCACACCAATCTCTTTCGCAGCCTTATCAAGCGCTTTTGCCAGAACAACGTAGTCCGTCGCATCTGTCGCAGCCCCAATCAAAGAGATAGGAGTCACCGATACACGCTTATTAACGATAGGAATTCCCAACTCAGCAGCAATTTCATCTCCAACAGCCACTAAATTAGCCGCCTTGGTCGTAATCTTTTGATAAATTTTCTCCGCAGCACGATTGATATCCGGATCAATACAGTCCAAAAGGGAAATTCCCATGGTAATGGTTCTAATATCGAAGTTTTGCTCCTCAATCATGGCAATGGTTTCAGTAACTTGTCTAATATCCATGTGCACCTCCTAGATATTATACATAGCTTCGAAAATCGCTGCACTCTGAATGTTGATTTTCACATTTAAAATTTGCCCAAAAGCTTCAAATTCATCACGAAGACGTGTAAAATCTTGCTTTTCATCACTAGAGACGACAGCCATCATCGTGAAATATTCATCCAAGACAGTTTGAGAGATATCGTCAATATTCAATCCTAATTCTGCAATTTTGCCAGAAACACCTGCAACAATTCCAGATTTATCTTTACCAACAACAGTTATAATCGCTTTCATAAGCAAACTCCAATTCTTCTTTTAATAGAAAACCTGAACATTAAACAGGATTCTTTTCAAATAGTATAGCATAATTCCAACTAAAATACTCAAAAACGCCTGCTTACGAAGTTGTTCTTAAGAAAAAAACAATTTCGTAAACAAGCGTCTACTATCCCAACTTATGATGAGTGTTCCCGCTAGGACCGAGATCCTAGCGGTAGACCAGAGCTAGACTAAGAGCATAAAACTCCATCATCATAACACTCAACAAAATTGATGATTTTATACTAATTCGATGATCGCCATTGGCGCTGCATCACCACGACGTGGTTCAGTTTTAAGGATACGAGTGTATCCACCGTTACGTTCAGCATAACGAGGTGCGATTTCTGAGAACAATTTTTGAAGTGCTGTAGTAGAAGTGTACTTATCAGTTGCTTCATCATAGTTTTCAGATGCGATTTCATTACGTACGAAAGCAGCTGCTTGACGACGTGCATGCAAATCACCACGTTTACCTAGAGTAATCATTTTTTCAACAGTTTTACGGATTTCTTTAGCACGAGCTTCAGTTGTCACGATTGATTCGTTGATCAAAAGGTCAGTTGTCAAATCGCGAAGCATTGCTTTACGTTGTGAGCTAGTGCGTCCTAGTTTACGGTAAGCCATGTATTCCTCCTTTATTTATCTTTTAATCCAAGACCCAAATCAATGAGTTTGAGTTTCACTTCTTCCAAACTCTTGCGTCCAAGATTTCGTACTTTCATCATCTCTGCTTCAGATTTTTCTGTCAAATCATGCACAGTATTGATACCGGCACGTTTCAAACAGTTGTATGAACGCACAGACAAGTCCAGTTCCTCAATCGTACGATCCAAAATACGATCGTCAGATTCAGTGTCAGCTTCTTTCATCACTTCAGTTGACTTAGCAATCTCAGTAAGATTTGTAAACAAATCAAGATGTTCTGTCAAAATACGTGCTGAAAGCCCTAAAGCATCTTCTGGAATAATTGTTCCATTTGTCAAGATTTCAAGGGTTAATTTGTCAAATCCATCATTGCTACCTACACGAGCAGGTTCCACTTGATAGTTGACTTTTGTAACTGGTGTATAAATAGAATCTACAGCAAGTGTTCCAACCGGTGCATTATCTTTTTTATTTTCATCAGCAGGTACATATCCACGACCACTGTTAACAGTCATAGTCGCTTTTAGAGAAGAACCTTCACCGATTGTAAAGAGATAATGATCTGGATTTACAATTTCAATATCGCTATCTGTCAAAATGTCACCAGCTGTTACTTCAGCAGGACCTTCAACATCTAGTTCGATGATTTTTTCGTCTTCAACGTACGATTTCACTGCAATTCCTTTGATGTTCAGAATGATTTGCATCACGTCTTCACGAACACCTGGAACTGTGTCAAACTCATGTAACACACCATCAATGTTGATAGATGTCACAGCTGCTCCTGGTAGAGAAGCTAGAAGTACACGACGAAGAGAGTTACCAAGAGTTGTACCGTAGCCACGTTCAAGCGGTTCGATTACAAACTTGCCATAATCTTTATTTTCATCAATTTTTGTTATATTTGGTTTTTCAAACTCGATCATTTAGTTACTCCCTCTTAAACGAAAAGCAGTGTAATGCGATGATTATACACGGCGACGTTTTGGAGGACGAGCACCATTGTGTGGCACTGGAGTCACATCACGAATTGCTGTTACTTCAAGACCAGCGGCAGCAAGCGCACGAATAGCTGACTCACGACCAGAACCTGGACCTTTTACAGTAACTTCAACTGATTTAAGACCGTGTTCTTGTGCAGATTTAGCAGCAGCTTCAGAAGCCATTTGAGCAGCGAATGGTGTAGATTTACGAGAACCTTTGAAACCAAGAGCACCAGCTGATGACCAAGCAATTGCATTACCATGCACATCAGTAATCATAACAATAGTGTTATTAAATGTAGCGTGAATATGAGCAATACCAGATTCGATATTCTTTTTCACACGACGTTTACGTGTTGGTTTAGCCAAGACTTTTACCTCCTATATTATTTTTTCTTACCAGCAATCGCAACAGCTTTACCTTTACGAGTGCGAGCGTTGTTTTTAGTGTTTTGTCCACGGACAGGAAGTCCACGACGGTGACGGATACCACGGTATGAACCGATTTCCATCAAACGTTTGATGTTCAAGTTTACTTCACGACGAAGGTCACCTTCAACTTTGATTGCATCCACTTCACGACGGATAGCATCTTCTTGATCTGATGTAAGATCACGTACACGAACATCTTCTGAGATTCCAGCAGCAGCCAAAATTTTCTTAGATGTTGCAAGTCCGATACCATAAACATAAGTCAATGAGATTACTACGCGTTTGTCATTTGGAATGTCAACTCCAGCAATACGAGCCATGTTTTCTCCTTTCTATCTTATCCTTGACGTTGTTTGTGTTTTGGATTTGCTGGGCAAATCACCATAACACGACCATTACGACGAATAACTTTACAGTATTCGCAAATTGGTTTGACCGATGGTCTTACTTTCATTTCTTATCCCTCCAAGTTTTTCGATTATTTAAAGCGGTAAGTGATACGTCCACGTGTCAAGTCATATGGACTCATTTCGACAGTAACACGATCTCCCGCTAAAATACGAATATAGTTTTTACGAATTTTACCAGAAACTGTTGCTAAAATCTGATGTCCATTTTCAAGTTCAACCGTAAACATTGCATTCGGCATTGTATCAACTACTTTGCCTTCAACTTCAATCACATCGTCTTTTGCCACGCAAAAGCACCTCCATAAATTTCGATTCGATGCCTCTAGACACAGAGACAACAATTATAAGTCAGACTATCTCAGTATAACATTTGTAGCGGATTTTTGCAAGTGTGAAAAACGCTTTATTTCAAATTTGTCAATACTTTTTCGATATCTGAGAAGACATCATTGATATCTTGATTACCTTCGATGTCATGAACCAAACCTTTGGCACGGTAGTGAGCAATGATTGGTTCTCCTTGAGCAATATTCACATCCAAACGACGTTTGACTGTCTCAGGCTTATCATCTTCACGTTGGTAGTAATCTTCTTCTTTATAGTCAACTGGTGGGTTAAAGACCTTGTGGAAAGTTTCTCCAGTTACGCGGTGGATGATACGGCCACTCAAACGTTCCAAGAGACTGTCAGGGTTCACCTCAATGTTGATGACACCTTCTAGTTCAATGCCAAGTTCAGCCAATGTTTTGTCCAAGGCATGAGCTTGTTCGATTGTACGTGGGTAACCATCCAACAAGAATCCTGTTTCTTTAATATCATCTTGTGAAAGACGTTCTTTTACGATTCCATTTGTAACTTCGTCAGGAACCAATTCACCCTTGTCAATGTATGACTTAGCAAGAACACCCATTTCAGTTTGATTTGCCATAGCAGCGCGGAACATATCACCTGTTGAGATATGTGCAACATGGAATTGTTCTACGATTTTTGCTGCTTGAGTTCCCTTACCTGCACCAGGTAAGCCCATAATCAAAAGATTCATGATTTGATCTCCTTATTTTATTTTTAAATAGAAGCAAAAAATTTTTTCACCCCTATTTAAAAACAAAATAGAAGAGGGGAGACCAAACTCTTACAAATGTTAGAGTTAAACCTCCACTCCCTCAGTATTTACTGATTCCGTAAATACTTCTATTCTGTTCTATCCATGAAACCAACATACTTACGTTTCAATAGGTAACCTTCCAATTGTTTGATTCCTTCAATACCTGTAGAGATAATGATCAAAAGACTTGTTCCTCCAAAAGCAACCGCCTCTGAAAGTCCGAAAACATCTTTCGCTACGATCGGTAAAATAGAAATCACACCAAGGAAGAGGGAACCAACAGTTGCAAGACGACGAAGAAGTTTAGACATATATTCTTCTGTACCTTTACCAGGACGAACTCCATGGATATAAGCACCGCTCTTTTGTAGGTTCTCTGCCGCTTTTTCAGGATTAATCTGTACAAACGTATAGAAGAATGTAAAGAGAATAATCAACAAAGCATACATGGCAATACCAGTTGGTGAAGTTGTTGCCAGCATTTCTTGTGCTGTTCTCACCCAAGGCCAATCATGACCTGTAGCACTCAAAAACTGAAGAATAGCCGCAGGCGCTGCAGTAATCGAACTTGCAAAGATAACAGGGATAACTCCAGCAGGGTTTACCTTCAAAGGAAGGTAAGAGCTAGATGGAGCACCTTGTGCAACTTTAGTATATTGGATAGGAATTTTGTATTCTGCTTGTTGAACATAAGTTGTAAAGTAAATGATCAACAATACAGTAATAATCAAAATGATTACAAAAATAATAGATGAGTTGATACGGTCACTTGGAACGTTCACAAAGTAGTCCACATAGATGCCCTGAATCATCTCTGGAATTGAGGCAACAATCCCGGCAAAGATAATCATAGAAACACCATTTCCGTATCCCTTATCTGTAATTTGCTCTCCCAACCAAGTCACAATCATGCTACCAGCTGTTAAGATGATACCAATCATGATAAAAACTTGTGGAGTAAGAGCTGTTTTCAACAATTGAGCTCCAGCCAAAGTATTAAAACCAGCTGTAATCCCGATAGATTGCACAAAGGCTAAAACAAGAGCAATATAACGAGTAGCTTGATTTAATTTTCTTCGACCTACTTCCCCTTGTTTACCCCACTCTACAAATTTGGGTAAAATATCCATTTGCAAGAGTTGGACAACGATAGAGGCCGTAATGTAGGGACTAACACCAAGAGCAAAAACTGAGAAGTTTTTCATGGCATTCCCTGAGACCAAGCTCAACATGTTTAAGAAGGATAATCCACTTAAAGCATTCAAGCTATTGGCATTCACACCAGGAACTGTTATGCTAGTTCCGATACGAAAGACCAAAACGATAAAAATTGTGAATAAAATTTTTGATCGAACTTGCTTGACTTTAAGAGCTTCTCTTAATAATTTAAAAAACATAGGTCACCTCTCTTAGATGACTTCTACTGAACCACCTTTAGCAGTGATAGCTTCTTCAGCTGATTTAGAGAATTTAGCTGCTTTCACAGTCAATTTCTTAGTCAACTCACCGTTACCAAGAATTTTAATACCTGATTTTTCAGCTTTAACAATTCCTGCTTCGATAAGAACAACTGGAGTAACTTCAGCACCATCTTCAAAGACGTTCAATTGGTCAAGGTTCACAATTGCGTATTCTTTAGCGTTGATATTAGTGAATCCACGTTTTGGAAGACGACGGAACAATGGAGTTTGTCCACCTTCAAAACCAAGGCGAACTCCGCCACCGCTACGAGCTTTTTGACCTTTTTGACCACGACCAGATGTTTTACCGTTACCTGATGAAGTACCACGACCAACGCGGTTACGTACTTTACGAGAACCTTCTGCAGGTTTCAATTCATGAAGTTTCATTTTTATTTTCTCCTCTTTTGTAAAATGCTAGCGCCGATAAGGGAGAAAAGGTTGTCTCCCCCATCAACTCGCCTATACGACGTCATCATAGATGACTATATCTAGTTTTAGGGGATGGTATAGTGCACATCCCCTAAAAATTCATTAGTTTACTTCTTCAACTGTTACCAAATGAGATACTGCAGTGATCATACCACGGATAGCAGCGTTATCTTCTTTAATAACAGAGCTGTTCAATTTGCCAAGTCCAAGTGCTACAACAGTTTTACGTTGTGATGGAATGCGTCCGATTGGAGACTTAGTCAAAGTAATTTTAATTTGAGCCATTTTATCCCCTTTCTTATGCCAAATCAGAAACTGAAATACCACGAAGGGCAGCAACTTCTTCAGCGCGTTTTAATTGTTTCAAACCTTCAACAGTTGCACGAACAATGTTGATTGGAGTGTTAGAACCAAGTGATTTAGATGTAATATCTGCCACACCTGCCAATTCCACAACGGCACGAACTGCACCACCAGCGGCAACTCCAGAACCTTCTACAGCAGGTTTCAACAATACTTTAGCTCCACCGAATTCTGAAAGAACTTCGTGTGGGATTGTTGTTCCAACCATAGGAACTTCGATCAAGTTTTTCTTAGCATCATCTACTGCTTTACGGATTGCTTCTGGAACTTCTTGAGCTTTACCAGTACCAAATCCTACGCGACCGTTGTGGTCACCAACAACAACAAGAGCTGCGAAACGAAGACGACGTCCACCTTTAACAACTTTTGTAACACGGTTGACAGCAACTACGCGTTCTTCTAATTCAACTGCATTGTCTTTAAATGCCATTTTCTAGTGTCCTCCTATTAGAATTTCAATCCGTTTTCACGAGCTGCATCAGCCAAAGCTTTCACACGTCCGTGATATAGATATCCACCGCGGTCGAACACCACTTCTGAAATACCTTTAGCGTTTGCACGTTCTGCAACGAGTTTACCGACAGCAACGGCTTGTTCAGTTTTAGTTCCTTTTGAAACTTCTTTGTCAAGAGTTGAAGCACTTGCGAGCGTTACACCCGCTACGTCATCAATCACTTGAGCGTAGATGCCTGTATTAGAACGGAATACGTTCAAACGTGGGCGATCAGCAGTTCCAGAGAGTTTTCCGCGAACGCGACGGTGGCGTTTTTGGCGGAGTTTGTTTTTATCTGGTTTTGAAATCACAGTTTTCACCTCTTTAGTTTTAAATCGTGTGCTATGCACAAAGTTGGAAAATAGGTTGGTGGTTGATGATCAACCACTCAACATTATTTACCTGTTTTACCTTCTTTACGGCGAACGAATTCACCAACGTAACGGATACCTTTACCTTTATATGGCTCTGGTGAACGAAGGCTACGTACGTAAGCAGCTGTTTGACCAACTACTTCTTTTGAAATTCCGCTAACAACGATTGTTGTTGGGTTTGGAAGTTCAAAAGTAATTCCTTCTGGAGCTTCAACTTCGTCTGGATGAGATTTACCAACAGCCAAAACAAGTTTAGATCCTTGAAGTTGTGCACGGTAACCAACCCCGCGCATTTCAAGTTCTTTCTTGAATCCTTCTGATACACCAACAACCATGTTGTTCAAAAGGGCACGAGTAGTTCCGTGGATAGTTTTCATTTCTTTTGAATCGTTTGGACGGTGAAGAGTTACTTCAGTACCTTCCACACGGATTTCAATATCTTTTGAGAACTCACGAGTAAGTTCTCCTTTAGGTCCTTTTACAGTTATAACGTTGTCATTGTTAGTGAGTTCAACACCAGCAGGCAACACGATAACTTTATTACCAATACGTGACATGTTTATTTTCTCCTGTTAAATTGTCAGGCCAAGACGGCCAGTTTTCACGGGGTTCAGATACTTATTTAGTTCAAGAGCTGAACTGAACACGCTCTAACGAGCTTTGTATCTTGATTTGAGTTCGAGCTAAGAATTTGGTGAAAAAGATAAGTTTGTCTTGAAGCATCGCTCCTGCTACAAACTTCCTATTTTCACTGCATTCTTTTAACGCTCTCACATCATCAATTACCAAACGTAAGCGATAACTTCTCCACCAACATTCTTTTGGCGTGCTTCTTTATCAGTAAGCAAACCTTCAGAAGTTGAAAGGATAGCAATTCCAAGTCCGTTAAGAACTTTTGGAAGGTCTTCACGTTTTTTGTAGACACGAAGTCCTGGTTTAGAAACACGTTTCAAGTTAGTGATAACTTTTTCACCGTTTGGTCCGTATTTAAGGAATACACGGATGATGCCTTGTTTGTCATCTTCGATGATTTCAACGTTTTTTACAAAACCTTCGCGTTTAAGGATTTCAGCAATCCCTTTTTTGATGTTTGATGCAGGTACTTCAAGTACTTCGTGTTTAGCTTGGTTAGCGTTACGAATACGAGTTAGGAAGTCTGCGATTGGGTCAGTCATAACCATTTTGTTTTTCTCCTCTTACTAGTAGTTTGCAAGTTGCACTTGCTAGTTAATACATGATACAAAGAGCGTAACAGCACGAGCAAAAATAGGCAATTTGATGCAGGAGCGATGCTCCAAAGCAAATTGGTCTTTTTTGCCAAAGCTGTAGCTCGTGTTCAAATTGGCAAATCCAACTGAACCCGGGCTAAACTCTGTGTGAAAAAGATAAACTTTCCTAGAAACTTCAGTTTCTTCGTCAAGTTTCCTATTTTCACTTGGAGTTTTGACGCCCTTGATATCTTAAATTACCAAGATGCTTTTGTTACACCAGGGATTTGTCCTTTGTAAGCTAATTCACGGAAGCAAACACGGCAAAGTTTAAATTTGCGGTAAACTGAATGTGGACGACCACATTTTTCACAACGAGTATAAGCTTGAGTAGAGAACTTCGCTGGACGTTTGTTCTTAGCAATCATTGATTTTTTAGCCATTAGATTTACCTCCTATATTATTTTGCAAAAGGCATTCCAAGGCCTGTAAGCAATGCACGTGACTCTTCGTCAGTGTTAGCAGTTGTTACGATAACGATGTCAAGACCACGAGTTTTGTCAACGTCATCGAAGTTGATTTCTGGGAAGATCAATTGTTCTTTCACACCAAGTGTGTAGTTTCCGCGTCCGTCAAATGATTTTGTTGGAACACCGTGGAAGTCACGTACACGTGGAAGTGAAACTGAAACCAATTTATCCAAGAATTCGTACATACGTTCACCACGAAGGGTAACTTTTGCACCGATCGCAACACCTTCACGAAGACGGAAGCCGGCGATTGATTTTTTAGCTTTAGTGATAAGTGGTTTTTGACCTGAGATAAGTGCCAATTCTTCAGCAGCTTTTTCAAGGCTTTTAGCGTTTGATACAGCTTCACCAACACCCATGTTCAAAACGATCTTATCTACTTTAGGCACAGCCATCACTGATGAGTAGTTGAATTGTTCTGTCAAAGCAGGAACTACTTCATTAAGATATTTTTCTTTTAAACGATTTGCCATTATACTTCTCCTTTCCTTCGTGATTAATCAAGCACTTCGCCTGATTTTTTGTTGTAGCGAACTTTTTTACCGTCTACAAATTTGTAACCAACACGACCAGCTACACCATTTTTGTCCAAAACTTGAACGTTTGATACGTGGATAGCTGCTTCTTTCTCGATGATACCACCTTGAGGAAGCTCGTTAGTTGGACGTTGGTGTTTCTTAACGATGTTAACACCTTCAACGATAACTTTGTTTACTTTTGGAAGGGCAGTAAGGACAACAGCTTCTGTTCCCTTATCTTTACCAGCGATTACGCGAACTTTGTCGCCTTTTTTTACAAACATTAGGTTTCTCCTTGATTTTTCTTACGCCCATAAGGGCACCCTAGCTTCAAGCTAGGGGACTAGTTTGTTTCTAAAAATTAAAGTACTTCTGGAGCAAGTGACACGATCTTCATGAAGCCACCTTCACGCAATTCACGTGCAACTGGGCCAAAGATACGTGTTCCGCGAGGAGTTTTGTCTTCACGGATGATAACTGCTGCGTTTTCGTCAAATTTGATGTATGAACCATCAGCTCGACGAGCACCTGATTTAGTACGAACGATAACTGCTTTAACAACGTCACCTTTTTTAACCGCACCACCAGGAGTAGCTTGTTTTACAGATGCCACGATAACATCACCGATGTTTGCAAATTTACGTCCTGAACCACCAAGAACTTTGATAGTCAAGATTTCGCGAGCACCGCTGTTGTCTGCGACTTTCAAACGAGTTTCTGTTTGAATCATTTCAGTTTTCTCCTTTCAGGTTTGATTAGATGATGACCGCTTCTTCAACAACTTCTACAAGACGGAAACGTTTTGTAGCTGAAAGCGGACGAGTTTCCATGATACGTACGATATCGCCTTCTTTGGCAACATTGTTTTCATCATGAGCTTTGTATTTTTTAGAGTAGTTAATACGTTTACCATAGACTGGGTGGTTACGTTTTGTTTCAACTACAACTGTGATTGTCTTGTCCATTTTGTCAGATACAACACGTCCAACAAGAACTTTACGATTATTGCGTTCCATTGAAATTTCTCCTTCCCTAGTCTATTATTTCGCTTCAGATTGAACTGTTTTGATACGAGCGATTTGTTTTTTAACTTCTTTCAAGCGAGCTGTTTGTTCCAATTGACCAGTAGCAGCTTGGAAACGAAGTTCAAACAATTCTTTTTTCAATTCGTTTTCGCGCTTCGCGAGTTCTTCTTGAGAAAGACCACGAAGTTCTTTAACAAATTCTTTTACTTCATTAAGTTTCATGCCTTCTCCTTATTCTGCTTCACGTTTTACGAATTTACATTTAACTGGCAATTTGTGGCTAGCAAGACGAAGCGCTTCGCGAGCGATCTCTTCAGATACACCAGCGATTTCGAACATCACTTTACCACGTTTAACTGGTGCTACCCAACCTTCAGGTGCCCCTTTACCAGATCCCATACGCACACCGATAGCTTTAGCAGTGTATGATTTGTGTGGGAAGATTTTAATCCAAACTTTACCACCACGTTTCATGTAACGAGTCATGGCGATACGAGCAGCTTCGATTTGGCGGTTAGTGATCCAGTGGCTAGTTGTAGCTTGAAGACCGTATTCACCGAATGCTACTTCTTTTCCACCTTTTGCTTCACCGCGCATTTTTCCACGGAATTCACGACGGTGTTTAACACGTTTAGGTACTAACATTGGTTATTTACCTCCTTTAGTGTTTTTGCGAGCTGGAAGAACTTCACCACGGTAGATCCATACTTTAACACCAAGTTTACCGTATGTAGTATCTGCTTCTTCCCAAGCGTAATCGATATCTGCACGAAGTGTGTGAAGTGGAACAGTTCCTTCAGAGTATCCTTCAGCACGGGCGATATCTGCACCGTTCAAACGACCTGATACTTGAGTTTTGATTCCTTTAGCTCCAGCACGCATTGCACGTTGGATTGCTTGTTTTTGTGCACGACGGAAAGCAACACGTTGCTCCAATTGACGAGCAATTCCTTCACCTACAAGGTGAGCATCCAAATCAGGTTGTTTGATTTCGATGATGTTGATGTGTACTTGTTTTCCAGTCAATTTGTTAAGTTTTGCACGGAGTGCATCAACGTTAGCACCACCTTTACCGATAACCATACCTGGTTTAGCAGTGTGAAGTGAAACGTTAACTTTGTTTACTGCGCGTTCGATTTCGATAGTTGAAACTGCTGCGTCAGCAAGTTCTTTTTGAACGAATTTACGGATTGCAAGATCTTCATGAAGGTAATCCGCGTATTCTTTTTCAGCATACCATTTGGCATCCCAATCACGGATGATGCCGACACGCATACCAATTGGATGTACTTTTTGACCCACGATTTTACCTCCTTATTTTTCTGCAACAGCTACAGTGATGTGAGCTGTACGTTTGTTGATTGGTGAAGCTGAACCTTTCGCACGTGGACGGAAACGTTTCATAGTTGGTCCTTCGTTTGCGAATGCTTCAGATACTACCAAGTTAGCTTTATCCAAACCAAAGTTGTTTTCAGCGTTAGCTACAGCTGAGTTCAAAACTTTCAAGATGATTTCAGCAGCTTTGTTTGGAGTGAATGTCAAGATTGCGATTGCATCGGCTACGCTTTTACCACGGATGTTATCAAGAACAAGACGTGATTTACGAGGTGAAACACGTACTGTACGAGCCATTGCTTTAGCTGAAGTAATTTCTGCCATTTATGTTCTCCTTATTTTCTACGTGTTTTCTTGTCGTCTGCAGCGTGACCTTTGTAAGTGCGAGTTGGTGCAAATTCACCAAGTTTGTGACCTACCATGTCTTCTTGGATGTAAACAGGTACGTGTTTACGTCCGTCATAAACTGCAATAGTGTAACCAATGAAACTTGGGAAGATCGTTGAACGACGTGACCAAGTTTTAATAACTTTTTTCTTTTCGTCGTTAGCTTGAGCTTCAACTTTTTTCATCAAATGCTCATCGACGAAAGGTCCTTTTTTAAGACTGCGTCCCATTTTTATATTTTCTCCTTTAAATGTTGTACCACAGCGGCTTGCGCTCACAAGGAGCGCTACCGAGCTGGCGGATTTACTAGTTGCTTAAGCGACTAGTTTAATATTATTTCTCGTTGCGACGACGAACGATAAGTTTGTCAGATTTCGCTTTCTTGTTACGAGTTTTAAGACCAAGAGCAGGTTTGCCCCATGGAGTAGATGGTGCTTTACGACCAACTGGTGCTTTACCTTCACCACCACCGTGTGGGTGATCGTTAGGGTTCATTACAGAACCACGAACTGTTGGGCGGATACCTTTCCAACGACTACGTCCTGCTTTACCAAGGTTTACAAGTCCATGTTGTTCGTTTCCGACAACACCAACTGTAGCACGGCAAGTTCCAAGAATCATACGAACTTCACCTGATTGAAGACGAACAAGAACGTATTTACCTTCAGAACCCAATACTTGAGCAGATGCACCAGCAGCACGTACCAATTCACCACCACGACCTGGTTTCAACTCGATGTTGTGGATCAAAGTACCAACTGGGATGTTAGCAAGTGGAAGTGCGTTTCCGACTTTGATATCTGCTTCTGGACCTGAAACAATACGTTGACCTACTTCAAGACCTTTTGGAGCGATGATGTATGCTTTCACACCGTCAGTGTAGTGTACAAGAGCGATGTTTGCAGAACGGTTTGGATCGTACTCGATTGTTTTAACAACTGCTTCAACGTTGTCTTTGTTACGTTTGAAGTCAACCAAACGGTAGAAACGTTTGTGTCCACCACCTTGGTGACGAACTGTGATACGACCGTTGTTGTTACGACCAGCCTTGCTCTTCAATGCAACAAGCAATGATTTTTCAGGAGTGCTTGTTGTGATTTCAGCGAAATCCAAAGAAGTCATATTACGGCGACCGTTTGTTGTTGGTTTATAAACACGAATTCCCACGATATTTCCTCCTTAGATTATTCAGCTTCAGCAGCAAACAACTCGATTGCTTTAGAATCAGCTGTAAGTGTGATGATAGCTTTTTTAGTTTTGTTAGTAAAACCAGTGTAACGTCCAACACGTTTAGCTTTTGGTTTTACGTTAATTGTGTTAACATTAGCAACTTTAACACCTTCGAAAGCAGCTTCAACAGCTTGCTTGATCAAAAGTTTGTGTGCACGAGTGTCAACTTCAAATACGTATTTTCCTGCTTCAAGTTGAGCCATTGAGCTTTCAGTGATTACAGGTTTTTTGATAACATCATACAAATTCATTATGCAAGAACCTCCTCGATTTTAGAGATAGCTGCTTGAGTAACAAGAAGTTTGTCACTATTTGCGATGTCAAGAACACTTGCAGTTGTAGCAGTCGCAACTTTCACGTTTGGAAGGTTACGAGCTGAGAGAGCTGCGAATTCGTTTCCTTCTTCAAGAATAACAAGGACTTTAGAATCGATGCTCAAAGCTGCAAGAACTTTTGCAAATTCAGCAGTTTTTGGAGCTGTAAATTCAAGAGAATCAACGGCTACAAATTTATTTTCAGCAACTTTTTCTGAGTAAACAGATTTAAGCGCAAGGCGACGAACTTTTTGAGGAAGTTTGTACGCATAGCTACGTGGAGTTGGTCCGAAGACGATTCCACCACCACGCCATTGTGGAGAGCGGATAGAACCTTGACGAGCACGCCCAGTTCCTTTTTGACGCCATGGTTTGCGTCCGCCACCTGAAACAGCTGAGCGGTTTTTAACTGCGTGAGTTCCTTGACGAAGGCTAGCACGTTGGCTGATGATCACATCAAACACAACAGATTGGTTTGGTTCGATACCAAAGATTGCATCGTTAAGAACAACTTCGCCCGCTTGTTTACCAGTTTGGTCGAATAATGTTACATTTGCCATTTTGACTGTATTCCCCTTTCCTTATTATTTACCAGCTTTAACTGCTGACTTGATAGTGATAAGAGATTTCTTAGCACCTGGTACGTTACCTTTGATAAGGATAACGTTCTTTTCTGGAACAACTTGTACAACTTCAAGGTTTTGAATTGTTACGCGGTCACCACCCATACGTCCTGCAAGGTTTTTACCTTTGAATACGCGGTTAGGTGCAACAGGTCCCATAGAACCTGGACGACGGTGGTAACGAGAACCGTGAGCCATTGGTCCACGTGATTGTCCGTGGCGCTTGATAACACCTTGGAAACCTTTACCTTTAGAAGTACCAGTTACGTCAACAACGTCTCCAGCTGCGAATGTTTCAACTGTAATTTCAGCACCAACTTCCAAGCCTTCAACGTTTTTGAATTCACGAATGAAGCGCTTAGGAGCCGTGTTAGCTTTCGCTACATGTCCTTTAGCAGGTTTGTTGCTCAATACTTCGCGTTTGTCATCGAAACCAACTTGGATAGCGTTGTATCCGTCTGTTTCAACAGTTTTAACTTGAAGAACAACGTTTGGAGTTGCTTCAATAACTGTTACAGGGATCAATTCGCCAGCTTCAGTGAAGATTTGAGTCATTCCCACTTTTTTCCCTAAGATTCCTTTTGTCATGAGAAAATAGTTCCTTTTCTATATTTTTTATTCAAAAAGTTTTTAACGAGCGTTTTTTATGCTCAAGGTATCAAGCTTTAGATTAAAGTTTGATTTCTACGTTTACACCACTTGGAAGATCCAATTTCATCAAAGCATCAACTGTTTTTTGAGTTGGGTTAACGATATCGATCAAACGTTTGTGTGTACGCATTTCAAATTGTTCGCGAGAGTCTTTATATTTGTGAGTCGCACGAATGATTGTGTAGAGGCTACGTTCAGTTGGAAGTGGGATTGGACCCGCAACTTGTGCACCTGTACGAGTAGCTGATTCTACGATTTTTGCAGCCGCTGTGTCAAGCGTACGGTGTTCGTAAGCTTTCAAACGGATACGGATTTTTTTGTTTGCCATCTTTTTCTCCTTTTCGTCTATTTAAGATAATAGGCTAGCTCCACAAGAAAACCGACGCGGTGTTGCGTGGCAATGCAACCGAGCGTGTCGCAACCTCTTGCATCAAAGCTAAGGCTGTAATTTACAGCACCATAATAGAATAACACAAAGCCCCTGCGATTGCAAGGGATTTGTTGCTGTTTTTTAAAATTTTTAACATGAAAATGTTTTCTTTTTTGACAGGTCATTTATTTAAGTATTTTATGGAAGAAAGTTACTCTCTCTTCACCTGTTCATAGCTTTCTTTTCCGTCATTAAGCTTATCCCAAATCACTACTTGTCCACTTTTGAGGGATTTTTGCACATCGATAATTCGTTGATTGGAAGAACCTCGAAACTGGAGCATGAGATTTCTCTTAGTTCGATCGTATCGGCCATCAACCAGAATGTCAATCAGTGATAAGAGTTCCAGTTTATCTTGTGTCTCCAACATCATTTCTTCCCAAGTGTAGCCAGTCCATGACCAGATATCCTTATCTGGCAATTCCTTCCGGATACGTTTAACCAGAGGCAAGAGAATTCCCGTATTGAGAAAGGGCTCCCCTCCCAGCAAGGTCAAGCCTTGAACATAGGGTTGAGCAAGATCTGCCATGATCTGCTCTTCTAATTCTGCTGTGTAGGGAATTCCTGCATTGAAAGACCAAGTCGCAATATTATAACATCCCTCGCAGTGAAACATACAACCTGATACATAGAGGGAATTCCGCACGCCTTCTCCATCTACAAAGTTAAAGGCCTTGTAGTCAATGATACGACCTTGACTAAGTTCCTCGCTTTTCCATTCTTGTGGTTTTGGATTATTCATTCGCTACCTCTATCCAATAACGCTCGACTCCATTACGAGCATCCTCAAATATTCCACCATTTGCTAGAATGACTGCTCTACTAGCAGGATTATTCACACTACAGGTCACAAGAGTTCTCTTGATGTTCTTTTCCTTAGCAACTTGCAAGCCCTGACGGAGAGTTTCCTTAGCATAACCCTTGCCTCTTTCTGATGGACGAATGGAGTAGCCAATGTGGCCAGCATAATTCAATAACCCCTCATTCAGTCTCAATCGCAGATTCAAAAATCCTAGAGCACGACCTACATCATCAAATGATACAAATTGAATAGAAGGAACACGATTTTCAGGCAAGTTTATCCCCATCTCTTTTTGCATATTTATTTCCAACCATTCTTCATACACAAAGTTCTCTGTATCCCAGAAACCACCGTCGTGAGGCGACTGATATTTTTCAAACTCTGCCATCATCTCTAAAACTGTTACTTTATCTGCTAATATTGGTCTTCGTAGTTCCATTCTTACCTCCCACTAAGAGAAAAGCGAGAGTTGACTCTCACTTTTATTTTTTCTTGTTCTTGTTTAAAAATTGTTCTCTGAGGTTGAGCAAACGTTCTTTCTTACCAGCTCCACCTTTAGAGTGTTTCTCGTGATAACGGGTCACTTGTGCGCGCCCCTTATCGTCTAATTGATATTTTCCCATTTCACTTCTTTCTAATTTGTTACTTGATGCCCAGCTATTTTAATCGTTGAACCATTCATATGTTTGACACGCGCTGCGATTTCCTTGTGACGTCCATTAACCATCGGACGCGCTTGAGGATTGCCTAAATAGCCACAAGTCCGTTTAACAACGTCTACTGTTTTAGGGTCGCTATTTCCACAGTTTGGACAAGCAAATCCTCTCTCAGTTGGTTCAAAATCCCCTTCAAAGTCACACTTGTAGCAACGGTCTATTGGAGTATTGGTCCCAAGATAGCCCACACGGTCATAGGCATAATCCCAAACAGCTTCCAAGGCCTTTGGATTTTGCTGAAGGACTGGATACTCACAATAATGGATGAAACCACCTGACGCACCTGCTTCCGGATAGACTTTCTCAAAGTCTAATTTTTCAAACGGTGTTGGATTTTTACGAACATCGTAGTGGAAAGAGTTGGTGTAGTATTCCTTATCTGTAATATCAGGAATAGAACCAAACTTCTCTGTATCTAGTCGGCAGAAACGATCTGTCAAACTTTCAGATGGTGTTGAGTAGATAGAGAAATGATAGCCATATTGATCTGACCACTCTTCTACACGGCGTTTCATATCGCGAATGATGTCTAGCGTGAATTCCTTAGCATCTGGATTACTTTCCCAGCTATTTCCAAAGAAGACAGTTGCCACTTCGTACAAACCGATATAGCCTAGTGAAACTGTCGCACGACGATTCTTAAAGAGCTGGTCAACACTTTCTTCTTTACCTAGACGATGACCAAAAGCACCGTATTGATACAGGATAGGAGCATTTGCTGGTGTTGCTTCCTTGGTTCGTTCGACACGATAAACCAGAGCATCTTCCGCAATGTTCATTCGCTCGTTGAATATTTCCCAGAACTTATTCATGTCGCCCTCAGACTCAAGAGCGATACGAGGCAGATTAACTGTCACAACACCTAGATTCATCCGACCTGAATTGACCTCGACACCATTTTCATCCTTCCATCCTTGGAGGAACGAACGGCATCCCATAGGCACCTTGAAGGATCCTGTTAAGTCAACAATCTTATCATAAGACAAGACGTCTGGATACATCCGCTTGGTTGCACACTCTAGAGCCAACTGCTTGATGTCGTAGTTTGGAGTTCCTTCCTCTAAATTGAGTCCTCTTTTTAGCGTAAAGATGAGTTTAGGAAAGATAGCCGTACGATGCTCCGAACCAAGACCCTTGATGCGAATGTTTAAAATTGCCTTTTGAATTTCACGCTCAAAACGATTGGTTCCTAGACCAAAACCTAGTGAAGTAAAAGGTGTTTGTCCATTTGAAGTGAAGAGAGTATTGATTTCATACTCGAGAGATTGCATGGCATCGTAGATGTCTTTTTGAGTTTTCTTCCAAGCGTAATCTTCCCGTTTTTCAGGCAAAACCCACTCTTCTGCATCTTTGAGGTGTTTTTGATAATTCTTCTCTGCGTAAGGTGCCAAGACTTCATCGATACGGTCAGCTGAACATCCCCCGTACTGACTTGAAGCAACGTTGGCAATGATTTGGGAAATCTGAGCTGTCGCAGTCTGGATAGACTTGGGACTTTCTACCTCTGCATTTCCAATCTTAAAACCATTTTCCAACATACCTTTAAAATCAATCAAACAGCAGTTGGTCATAGGGGTATAAGGACTGTAGTCCAAATCGTGATAGTGGATATCCCCTTTTTGGTGGGCATTGGCTACGTGCTTAGGAAGCATTTGCAGTCCGATTGACTTTCCAACAATTCCTGCTGTCAAATCACGCTGGGTGTTAAAGACATCGCTGTCTTTATTAGCATTTTCATTGACAACTGCCTGATCTTTGTTGAGAAGTTTATGGATACTAAAGTTAATATCTGTCGCTTTTGAGCGCTCGAAATCCCTCTGTGTCCGATAAGTAATATACTCCTCAGCTAGCGCATATTCTTTGGCTTCAAGGAGTTCATGTTCTACGATATTTTGAATTTCGTAAATCTTAACCCCCTGTGGAAAGCGACTTTGAATTTCTGTGACAATTCGCTCAGTCAGAGCATTGAGGCGTTTTTCGACTAAGGGTGTCACATCCATAACCTTATCTGCCGCCTTGTGGAGAGCCTTGTCAATCTTATCCACATCAAATATAACACGTCTCCCATCTCGTTTTTCAACGAAGAGAGTTGGCAAAATTGTAATTTTTTCTTCTAGTGCAATCATATACATGCTCGTTTCTAAAATGTTCTTTCTAAAAAGTATTATACCACTCTAAAAAGAAAAATCAATATCTTGTGTTAAAAATCCTAAAATTTTTAAAAATACACAAGATATTGATTTAGTTATTTAATTTTATAGACTTTAAACTCTGAGTAGTCAGTCTTTACTGGTTGGTAATTTTCTTTCAAAATTGTTTCCACTTCAGACCAGAGAGCCACCTTGTCGTTTACCACAATCACCTTAGGTTGGTTTTCTTTCAAGTCATGAATCAAGGTAGTTTTATTTTCTTCTGTATTCGTATAAAGAAGAGGTGATGGGAACATGGATCCAGCCAAACGCTGGCTTTCTTTATACATTTGAACATGAGAATCCCAAATATAGATTTGGTCACCATCACTCGTCTCTTGTTTGGCTCTATCTACTACTTGATGTTGTTCTCTATAAGAAGCTGGATGCAAAACAAAACGAGCCACAAAAGGAATTGCAATCAGATAAACCACCACTAGGATAGGTAAGTAGAGATTCCCCTTCATAAATTTTTTCCATAAAGTAGGAGCTTCTTCTCTTCTCCGACGACGATCTCCTCTAGCTGAATGTTTCCCACGAATACTAGTCATCAAAAGAAGGAGTAAAAATGGAAGGATTAGAATCAAACGCGAACCGTGAAGAGGTTCTTGAGAAAAAAGCAACAAAGCTAGTACAAATAAGAAAGCAAAACTAGCTGGTACCGAAATAACATATAATCTTGATGCTTTTGATTGAAACAAGCCTAGAAAAACAAGGAAAAGAGTTCCCAACCCAAAGGTCAACAAGCCATAGAATAGAACATTATCCATTAGTTGAGGATTGGTAAAGACCTGAAGGGAATCAATCGGATACAAAAGACTTCCTATAGTTCCTCCAAAACCACCTGAAGCAAGGACATAGTAGCCTAGTGGGTAAAAAATGAGAGAAAAGCCAAGTGCTGCTGCAAAAAACTGATAAACTCCATGAGCAAGGCGACCATGCCCAACATTAAAGACAAATAAACCGATCGTTACTACTGCAATAAAGAGAAGACTTGTAAGAGGCTCTATGAAAAATGATAGGGCCAAGAAAATCCCCAGACGTAGAAACCCCTTGTCATGGTTAGGAGTTGATAGATAAGTTGCTATGAACGAAAATCCTGCAAACAGAAATGGCAAAGCTAAAATAGTAGCGTAGCCTCCGCCAAAACCGAGACCAGATACCAAAATATAAAATATGGTTAGGAGTTGCTTGGCTTGTTCCCTTTGTCCCGTCAGATAGTCAGTTGAAGAAAAGAGGAAATAACCTCCTCCTAAGAGAGCTAGCCATTCTACCAAGGCAAAAAGGATGCCTCCTTGGGTAATATAAAGTAGCAAGTAATAAAGAAGACCGTGACTAGCATAATAGCTACTGTAGAGCTGTCCTCCCTGATGTAAAGCCCACCCTATATACAAATCCTGAGCCTGAGAAGGACTTACCATATCTAAAAGTAAAGGTATCACCACAGAAAAAACCGTTGCAATCGTACTTCCAATGATGAGTCTGAAAAACGGGAAAGCTACCTGTTCTTCTTTTTCTGCATGAAACTCAAGGTTCCTATCCAGTCTATTTTCTATTCCATCACTCTGTATCATTTCGGATACTTCTTCGATTCTGCCATATACAGCCATGTCGTTTCTCCTATTCAATTTATCTGTCTTAGTATATCAAAAAGACCTAAAATTGTCAGCTTGCGATGGCTGTTTGAGCGATTTTTTGCATAGTTTCACAAAGGTTTCAATTTCCCGAAATCGGTGTAAATGCGTCTGTTTAAATGACATGATATAATCCAATTCTTTCTGAGTCAGCATCGTCCCTCCCTATATCTTTCTATTCGTAAAAAGCAAGAAAAAGAGGACTGGTTTGTGTCCTCAGTCCTAGATTTCTTATAAGATAGGGGCGAATAACTGGGCAATTTCCTTAATCAATTTTTGATACCAGCTATTTTTTATCGTATGAGGGAAAATTTCTTGCGATGATGAAAAAATCTCCCGAAAATCTTTTTGAATCTCAGCAATTGATTCTGTTTTATATAGCAAGACTGCATTTTCATAGTGGTGAAGCAAACTTCTATAATCTAAGTTAATGGTTCCAACTGCAGCAAAATCCTTATCCACTAAAATTTGTTTACTATGGATAAAGCCTGGACTATACTCAAAAATCCTGACTCCTGCTGACAAAAGATCCGGATAGGCCCCTCTTGTGATGAGTTGGATCAATTTTTTATCCGGAATGAAAGGAGTCACGATGCGGACATCAACACCCCTCATGGCTGCATTTTTAATACTCTCAGTTAAATCATAGTCAATAATCAAATAGGGTGTTGTGATATAGACTGAATCAGTAGCCTGATTAATCAAACTTTGATAAACTTTTTTCCCTACTTGAGTACGGAAGATGGGCTTGGGTCCACTACCGTAAGGAATGCAGAGCCCTTGGCCAGAACAAGGCTGATTTTCCAGGTGATACTGGTCAAAATCGCTGATTTCCCCACGATTGATGTACCAAGTCATCAAAAAAAGACGGGTTAGAGCCTTGACACCAGGGCCATCTATGCGAATCCCACTATCCTTCCAATAGCCAAAACGTTCTACATGATTGATGTACTCATCGGCTAAGTTAATGCCTCCTGTATAAGCTACCTGACCATCTATGACAAGGATTTTACGATGGTCCCGATTGTTGTAAGCCACCGTCAAACGAGGAATCACCTTGTTAAACTTATGGGCTTCAATTCCTCGACTACGAAGCTGAATAGTATAGTCTCCAGGTAAAGTCGCCATACAGCCGATATCATCATAGAGCATCTTGACCTCTACCCCCTGAGCTGCCTTTTGCTCTAGTATGTCTAGTATGCTATTCCACATCAAACCTTCTTCGACAATATAGTACTCTAGAAAGATAAACTTTTCAGCTTTCTTGAGGTCTTCCAACATATATTGCCACATCCTTTCACCCGAAGAAAAGAATTGTGAGTCTGTTCGATCATAGACATCGGCGTTACTATCCATACTTAACAAAGATTTGATAACTCCGTAAGCCGCCTTATCATCTTCCTTCAATTTCTGGCGGAGAGCTTTACTGTTATCCTCCCGAAAATGCATAGAACCAAGTTTGTCCAACTGCTTGATTTCTTTTTTGGATAATCGTCTTTCACCAAACATCAGATAGAGCAAGGGGCCAATGACAGGAACAAAAGTCACCACTAACCACATCACTTTACTATCAGGTGTCATTGAACGATTGACAATTGCGACAATAGTCGCCATACTCATAAAAATTAAGACAATTACCCATAGAATAGGGGCCATACGCCCTAAATAGAGAAAGAGACCAAAAACAAGAAAAAGTTCAAGTAGCATAATCGAAAGACTAAAGCCATACTTGGACATCAATAATTGAAATTTTCTATATTTCATATCCCCTCCTTGATAGTTTGAATGCTAAAAACAGGTAATTAATACTAGTATAACTCAGTTATTCGGTAGAAGGCAAGTATTTATAATCATTTTTCTGAGCAAAAGCAAAAGAGACCGAAAAATCCAGTCTCCTTCTAGTCTATTTTGATAAAACAATGCGATCAGATGCTTCTCTATCCATATCGTCGATAATCATCTGATTGCCATTGATTGCATAAATCTTGACATCATCACCAATAATCATGCGTTGATTAGCAACGTCGAAACTAACCTGTTTGATTTCTTGTTCCCCGTCAGTTCCTACCTGAGTCCAGGTACCAGTTGTTCCAGTCACCACTAAAGTGATACGGTCTCCTTCGTCCTGACCAGTATAAGTTCCATCAATATTAGTTGGTTGAGCCTCAGGCGCATTTTGTGAAGAACTTGTTGCTGCCTGGTTGCTATTTTCTGTAGAAGATGAAGCTGTTGCTTGTGATTGTTGAGTTTGTTGAGTTTGCGATTGAGCTACTGGTTGTTGAACTTGTTGAGTTCTTTGTGAACAAGCTACTAAGAGACTAAGACTTGCTAAAGAAGCAAAAGAAAGTGTGAATCTTTTTAATTTCATGATGAATTTCCTTTCTGCTACCAATTTAGAGAAATTTTCTCTAACCAGCAATTCCCCTAGTATAACAAGTTTAAAAAAGGTGGTTAATTTATCTGCTCATGGTCCAGCAGGTAGCCCCGTACTTCTGAGATAAAATAGAGAGACCCTGTAATGAATAACAGGTCCTTGGTATCGGCTCTTTCTTCAAAACTGCTGATAAATTCTCGGTAAGAGGGAATTGCATGGTAACCTGTTACATCTGTCTCGTCCAGAGAACCTTGATAGTCAAAACCAGTCACCTTGAGTTCCACCTGAGGTAAATTTTCAGTCAGATAAGCCAACATCCCTTGATAATCCTTCCGTTTCAAGGCTCCAAAGAGGATTTGAGGACGATAACCTCCCTGCTCTTTTTCTTTGACAAACTCCACCAGGCAAATCAAGGCAGGGAGGTTATGAGCACCGTCCAAGTAAATCTGAGGACGAATACGCTCCAAACGGCCAGCCCAATGGGTCTTCTCCAAAGCCTGTCTTACAACCTGCTCATCAACAGCTTCCTTTCCTTCTCTCATAAAGAGAAGAAACGTTTGTAGCGCCAAGGCAGCATTTTCCTGCTGATAAGTTCCTTCTAAACCTATTTTCAACTGTGAAAGGTTAGCCAAAGAGCTTGAAAAATCCCCATTCAGCATTGAAAAATCCTGACCTGCCTGATAAAGGTCAACAGCTAAAGATTCGGCTTTTTTCTGACAGACAAGTCTAGCTTCTGGAGGCAATTTCGCAATCACTGCCTTTTTACCAGCCTTAAAAATGCCAGCTTTCTGCTCTGCGATTGCTGCTATACTGTCACCCAGAGTCTCCTGATGATCAAGTCCGATGGAAGTGATGACAGCAATCTCTCCAGTTACCACATTGGTCGTGTCTAGTAAACCACCAATTCCCACTTCTAGTAAAAGCAAATCCACCGCTTGCTCTCTAAAATAAAGAAAAGCAATCAAGGTCAGCAATTCAAAAAAAGACAACTGGTCATGGGTTTGCAGGAGCGTTTTCTCCATCTCCTTGACCTTATTAGCCAAACGGATGAAGTCTGCATCAGCTATTGGTTGCCCGTTAATGCAGATTCGATCATTGATAGAGACGATATGAGGGGAGGTGAAAGTCGCAACTTTTTTGCCATGCCCCATAAATAACTCCCTCATAAAAGCAATGGTAGATCCTTTTCCATTAGTTCCTGTTACGTGGATAATAGGATAAGACTTCTCGGGATTCCCCAACAAATCCACCGCTTGTTGCATTCGGCCCAAGCCTGATCGAAAATTCAAACCAATCCGACTATGGAGCCATTCTTCTACTTCAAACATATACATCTCCTTAATTACAGGTTCAATCAACTGCCTCAATAAAGTCTCATAACTAACAAAAACGAGGCCAGGATTTTCGTCCCGACCTCTCACCTGGTTAGCTAATAACTAGCTACTATGAATATTAACTTGGGGTAAAAACATCCCCCGGACTTACCAGCTCTCTCTTGTTACAAAGAGCTGGGCTAAAAACATCCACTGGATGTTTTTACTCCTCCATAAAGCTGTTGAAGACTTCTTCAATCATGTTCCATTCGTCTTCCGAGTCTTCTGGGATTGGTTGCAATTCGCCTTCTGTTCCATCTTCGTTTTCGATGAATGAGTAAGCTTGGATTTCAACTTGTCCGTCTTCGTCTTCTTCTGCGTTAACTGGTACTAGAAGAACATAGTTTTTACCAAATTCTTCTTTTCCATCAATCGTCAAAAGGATTTCAAACAAGGTTTCGTTTCCTTGCTCATCTACTAGTGTGATTAATTCACGTTCTTCGTGGTCGTGGTTATGATCGTGTGACATAGCCTCTCCTTTGTATTAAAATTTTCTATCTAAATAATTTTGTAAAATCAGCTGAGCTGCTAACTTATCAATGACTTTCTTGCGCTTGTTACGGCTAATATCTGCTTGCTCAATTAACATGCGCTCTGCGGCAACTGTTGTCAAGCGTTCATCTTGATAGTCTACTGGTAAATCAAAAAGCTCTTCTAACTTTGCTCCGTATGCCTGACTAGCTTCCACGCGCGGTCCGCTTGTATTGTTCATATTTTTAGGTAAGCCCACTACAAATCGTTCCACCTTGTAAGTATCAACCAACTCCTTAACGCGGTCAAAACCAAATTGACCTTGCTCCTCATTGATTTGGATGATTTCAAGTCCTTGAGCTGTAAAACCAAGCGGATCGCTAATCGCCACCCCTACCGTTTTTGAACCGACGTCCAATCCCATAATTCTCATAGGTTATAGATCGACTCCTTGTCCTTTAAGGTAGTAGCGGACTAATTCCTCAACGATTTCATCACGCTCATACTTACGGATTTGATTTCGTGCATTATTATAACGAGGAACGTAGGCAGGGTCTCCACTCAATACGTAACCTACGATTTGGTTGATTGGGTTGTAGCCCTTATCGTTCAACGAAGCATAAACATCAGTCAGAGTTTCGCTAATTTCTTTTTTATTGGAATCGTCCAATTTAAAACGTACTGTTTCTTCAGTAAATCCCATTCTAACACCCTCTTTCCTTAGAATAGTACCATTATAGCATAATTCCTTACGTTCTACAATTCAGGTAGTCTATTTATTTGGATTTTCTATTGTTCTGTCGCGCCATTTGCCAATCTGTCTGAAATATATTTGCTTGGTTCATTCTTCAAGAGACTTTCTAAACCAATGTTCTTCAAATATTCTAACTGAGAAGCCTTCTTGACATCCAAAACTTGAAAATCAAAACTAGTCGTTGTTTGAAGTTCGGTTGCACTCAATAGTTTAGTTTCAAGCTTAAATCCTGCTAATTTACGAGCTTCTATGATGGCCTCATCCTTCTCCTCTGCCTCGAGAAGAGCTTTTTGAGTTTCTTCCACTCCATGTTGGTCAATATAAGTTTTCAACTCATCAGAGACTGGACGCTTTTGTTGAATGCTTAAGCTCAAAAAAGTCTTGTCTTTGTAAGTAATGGTTTGGGTTTGCTGGCTACCATCATCTGACTTTGGCAAGACCAAAGTCTTGGTCACAACTGTATTCTTCTCGGCATTTTCAATAACTGGCAATGCCGACTGAAGCGTATCATTTTCTGTTTTTGTAGCTGGTCCAGTTTCTTTTTTCTGTCCGCAACCAACCAGGACAAAAAGGAAAGCCAGACTAACAAGAACTATTTTTTTCATTTCTTTCTTCTTTCTTTTTGAAATTAAAATAAGACTGGGAGTTGCTCCCAGCCTTGATGTTTATAGAGCTGCACGCAAACGTGCTTCTGCATTTTCTACATTACGGACAGAGCGTGGTAGGAAGGCACGAATATCATCTTCCTTATAGCCAACTTGCAGGCGTTTTTCATCTACAAGGATTGGGCTCTTTAAAATTCTCGGTGTTTCCATAATCAGATTGAGGACTTCGTTGACACTCAAATCTTCAATATCCACTCCAAGGGCTTTGGCATAGCGATTTTTAGATGAAACGATGCTGGCTATTCCGTTATCTGTTTTGGTTAGAATATCCAGTAATTCTTCTCTCGTAATTCCTTCTTTACCAAGGTTTTGTTCTTTATAACTTAACTGGTGGGCATTGAGCCAGGTTTTTGCTTTTTTACAGCTAGTACAACTTGAGACTGTATAAATTTTAATCATGTACCTACCCCTTTCGCTATATGTTACTATCAGTTTAGTCTATTATACCATAAAAAACATCCGACTTGCGACCTATTTTTAAATTTTTTTAACTTTTTTCGTCATTTTCGTACTTTTTTCTTGACAAAATGAAATTTACAGCCATTCTTGATATTTTTTGATATAGATTTTTTTCACAATTGTCACGCTAATCATATACAAAATAATGATGAAAAGTAAAAAGATGAAATAAATCGATTTTAAAGGAGTTAGATGGAGAAGACTAGCTAGTGGACTATAGGGAAGGAAGGTCACAAAGGCTGCAGCCAATAAGGTTGTCACAAGGACTAGCCAAGCTGGACGACTTTGTAAAAAGGGAATTTTGGCTGAACGCAACATATGGATAACCATAGTTTGTGACCACATAGACTCGATAAACCAACCTGTCTGAAACAAGACAATAAAGCCTACGGCCGAATCTGCTCCATGAACATAGGCATGACCTGTCGTCATGGGTACAATGATAAAATAAAGTAAAATGAAGGTCAAAATATCAAAGGCAGAAGAAATAGGCCCCATCCAAACCATGAAACGTGTGATGGACTTGGCTTCCCAGGTATGTGGATTTCTCAAAAAATCTTTATCCACCTTGTCAAAAGGCAAGGCAATACAAGACAAATCATAGACTAGATTTAGGATAATCAAATGGACTGGTGCCATTGGTAAAAATGGTAAAAAGATTCCAGAGACCAATAGGGATAAGATATTTCCAAAATTAGAACTCACTGTCATCTTGATATATTTGGTCATATTGGCATAGACCTTACGACCTTCAACAAGTCCTTTTTCAAGCACCATGAGATCCTTATCAAGTAAGATAACATCAGCTGTTTCTTTAGCAATATCTACTGCTGTATCAACAGAAATCCCCACATCTGCAACTTTCATAGAAGGAGCATCATTGATTCCATCTCCCATATAGCCAACAGCATGACCATTGGCCTTAAATTGCAAAATAATCCTTGCTTTTTGATCAGGAGAAAGTTTGGCAAAGACTGTTACCTCCTCTACGGCTTGGGCCAATTCTTGATCACTCATCTGATCAATTTCAGACCCCAACAGCATCTGATTGATATCCAAACCAACCTTTTCACAGACTGCTTGGGTAACTTTTTCATTGTCTCCCGTCAAAATCTTTGTTTGAACTCCATGTTCTAACAGTGCCTTAATTGCTGGTGCTGCAGATGGTTTAGGAGGATCTAGGAAAGCTAAATAACCAGTTAGAATCATATCTCCTTCGTCATCAACTGTATAGGCATGACCTTCCCTCAAACCTGACTTATAGGCCACTCCCAAGACACGCAAACCTTGTTGATTTAGCTGTCTGACTTCTGCTAAGATTTCTTCTCTAATAGCATCTGTCAAGGGAGTAATCATTCCATGATATTCCGCATGACTGGAAATCATCAACATTTCCTCAAGAGCTCCCTTAGTTACCAAACTAACCGTTTCGTGTTCATCCTTAACGATAACACTCATCCGTCTACGTTCAAAATCAAAGGGAAGCTCATCTATTTTTTGAAAGGTTTGAGCTAGATTTTGCAAGAGGGCGTGTTCTTTTGCTTCCTTTTCAGTCCGCTTGATGATAGCTCTGTCCATCAAATTTTTCAGACCAGTTTGAAAATAGGAATTGAGGTAGGCCCGTCTCAAGACGGTCAAATCCAAGCGCCCGTGGATGTCCAAGGGATATTCTAGAACGATTTCATCTTGGGTTAAAGTTCCTGTTTTATCTGTACACAAGATATCAATCGCCCCTAAGTCCTGTATGGCATTGAGCTTTTTGATAACTACTTTTTCCTTGGCCATAATAATAGAGCCCTTTGCTAGACTGGCCGTGATGATCATAGGAAGCATCTCAGGTGTTAGCCCGACACCCACACTCAAGGCAAATACACCAGCTTCTAACCAATCTCCATCTGTTAAACCATTGGACAAGAAAACGATGGGAACCATGACCAACATCAAGCGAATCAAGAGCCACGAAATACTATTCATCTCTCGTTCAAACGAAGTGGGCTCATCATAAGTGTTCAGAGTCTGCTCAATGGCTCCCATCATGGTAGCATCACCAACCGCCAAAACCACAGCCTTGGCACTACCAGACAAAACATTGGTTCCCATAAAAGCCAAGGATTGGGCTTCGAGAAGACTATCAGGTTGTTGAACTGTTGCCTTGGTCAAGGCCAATTTTTCAACAGAATCACTTTCGCCTGTCAAGCCAGACTGTTGTACAAAGAAATCGCGCGACTCAAATAAAAGAAGATCTGCTGGAATCATGTCTCCAGCGCTTAATTTAACCACGTCACCTACTACCAAGTCATCAATAGGTACTTCTTGAATTTCTCCTTGACGAATGACAGTCGCTGTGTTGACAATCATTTTTGAAAGATTGGTGGCTGCCTTATCACTGCGGAGTTCTTGGACAAATCGAATGCCTCCAGAAATGAGGACTAGGACAACGATGATAATGGAAGTCGTCGGATCTTCTTGACCTGGTTTTGCCAACCAGACATTGGTCACTAAGGAAATCACGGCGATGACCAGCAAGATGATTGTAAAAGGATTGATAATCGATTCGTAAATCTTTTTCAAAATCGAATCTTCTTGGCCTTTGGTAATCACATTTTCGCCATAGAGGTCACGATTTTTTTCGACCTGTTCCTCTATCAAACCGTTTAAACTGGTATGATAAAAAGTTAGACTCTCGTCTAAAGGGACTTGAATAGCTGTTGCTAATCTTTCTTTTGTTGTTTTCATTGGTTTCTCCTATCTGTATGAATGATGTGTTTCATACACAGAGACCAATCACTTTATAAAGGCAGAACGACACAAATCAGCGATTGGCTGTGTATGTGCGGTTCCGGATGGTCGTCAATTTGCATCGTCTATCTCCTTTCTTTGTTTTAAACAGTAGAAAATCCCACCATAAAATGGCAGGATTAAAAAACTAATTATCTGCTTTTCGTTCAAGCTTTAACTCCATAGGGCAATGAAATGAGCTTAGTCTTGGCCTTCGCGACCAGGACTGTTGACCAACGAGTAGTGTCTCCACTGCTTTGCGGTAGTCATCCGTATCCCTATGGTAGCCTCACCTACCGTTTTCGTCTTTCAGTATAAACCTTTAAAATTTAAAAGTCAATCATTTGAGTTGTTTAACTCTTAGATAACTATCAACTCTTTTGGAGCTAGGGTCAATAATTCACAACCTGTCTCTGTAATCAGAATATCATCCTCGATACGAACGCCATATTTACCTTCGATATAGATACCTGGTTCATCGGTTAAGGCCATACCTGCCTTAATAGTTTCTGTAGAAGTTTGGCTAAAGTAAGGCTCTTCATGGATATCCAGCCCAATACCGTGTCCGATACCGTGAGTAAAGTAGTCGCCATAGCCTGCCTCGATGATGATATCGCGAGGAATTTTGTCAAAGTCTCGGAAACCTAAGCCTGCCTTGGCTTGATTAATCAAGGATTGGTTGGCTTTGAGAACCGTATTGTAAATCTCTGCCTGCTCGTCGCTGACATGCCCTAGATAGATAGTCCGTGTCATATCACTGACATAGTGGTCATAAAGACAACCGAAGTCCATGGTAATGGCTTCTCCTAGCTCCACTGGTTTGTGCATAGGATGGGCATGAGGTTTGGAAGAGTTGATACCGCTAGCTAGGATAGTGTCAAAAGACAAGCCTGAAGCTCCCAACTCACGCATACGGAAGTCAAGGAAGTTGGCAATTTCAATTTCAGTTTTTCCTGGTTTGACAAAGTCAAGCGCATCGCGGAAAGCTTGGTCTGAGATAGAGCAGGCCTTGCGAATAGCTGCAATCTCCGCCTCATCCTTAATCATTCGAAGACCTTCAACAAACTGTGTTTGTGGAAGCAAGTCCAAACCTGCAAAAGCTGCCTGCATACGGTGGTAATAAGAGACTGAAATCTCGTCCTCAAAACCGATACGAGACAAGCCCATGTCCTTGACAATTCCTGCAATGACAGCCAATTCATCACGGTCAGCCACAATCTCAAAACCACTGGTTTCTTGCTTGGCTGCAATGATATAGCGAGAGTCTGTCACCAAAACCTGACGGTCACGACTGATGAATACTGTTCCATTTGAACCCCAAAAACCAGTCAAATAATAGACGTTTTTAAGGTTATTGATGATAATGCCATCCAGTTCCTTTTCTTGCATTTTAGATAGAAATGCTTGTACGCGTTTATTCATGATGTAACTTTCCTTTCAAATACTGTCCTGTGTAGCTGGCTTCGTTGGCAGCTACTTCTTCTGGAGTTCCCGTTGAGATGATGGTTCCACCACCGACACCGCCCTCAGGTCCCAAGTCGATGATATGGTCTGCTGTCTTGATAACGTCTAGATTGTGCTCAATGACGAGGACTGTATTGCCATCGTCTACAAAGCGAGCTAAAACCTTAAGCAAGCGAGCAATATCCTCGGTATGAAGACCTGTCGTCGGCTCATCCAGAATGTAGAAAGATTTTCCTGTCGATCGTTTGTGAAGTTCACTAGCCAGTTTCATACGCTGAGCTTCTCCCCCAGAAAGGGTGGTAGCAGGTTGCCCCAATGTCACATAACCAAGTCCCACATCCTTGATAGTCTGAAGTTTGCGTTGAATCTTGGGAATGTGTTGGAAGAACTCCACCGCATCATTGACAGTCATATCCAAGACCTGCGAGATATTTTTTTCCTTGTAGTGAACTTCTAGGGTTTCACTATTGTAGCGGGTTCCGTGGCAGACCTCACAAGCTACATAAACATCTGGCAAGAAGTGCATCTCAATCTTGATAATCCCGTCACCTGAGCAGGCTTCACAGCGACCACCCTTGACGTTGAAACTGAAACGTCCCTTTTTGTAACCACGAATCTTGGCCTCATTTGTCTGGGCAAAAAGGTCACGTATATCGTCAAAGACTCCCGTATAGGTAGCAGGGTTAGACCTCGGCGTTCGTCCGATTGGACTCTGGTCGATGTCAATCAAGCGGTCTACATGCTCAATCCCTGTAATGGTTTTAAACTTACCAGGTTTATCTGAATTACGGTTGAGCTTCTGGGCAATAGCTTTTTTGAGAATGCTATTGATTAGGGTCGATTTCCCTGAACCTGATACTCCTGTCACTGCGATGAATTTTCCTAGTGGAAAGCGAGCAGTAACATTTTGCAAATTGTTCTCACGCGCTCCTGTAACCTCGATAAAACGACCATTCCCCACACGGCGCTCTTCTGGCACTGGAATGGCACGTTTGCCTGACAAGTACTGGCCTGTGATAGACTTGCTGTTGCGAGCCACCTGTTTGGGCGTACCTGCCGCAACAATCTCCCCACCAAATACTCCCGCACCGGGACCAACGTCAATCAGATAATCCGCCTCACGCATGGTATCTTCGTCATGTTCCACTACTATGAGAGTATTACCCAAATCACGCATCTTTTTGAGGCTGGCAATCAGACGATCATTGTCCCTCTGATGAAGACCAATTGACGGCTCATCCAATATATAGAGGACACCTGATAGGTTGGAACCAATCTGGGTTGCCAAGCGAATACGCTGACTCTCTCCACCTGAAAGGGTTCCTGCCGAACGTGACAGAGTTAGATAGTTAAGACCCACGTTATTAAGGAAGGTCAAACGGTCCTTGATTTCCTTGAGAATAGGCCGAGCAATGATGGCTTCATTTTCAGATAGAGTCAACTGGCTTACCAAGTTCAAGTGATCTGCGATAGACAGGTCTGAAATTTCTCCGATATGTGGCCCTTGCTCGCCACCCACACGGACAGACAAGGCCTGGTCATTGAGTCGATAGCCGTGACAAGTTCCACAGGTCAGCTCATTCATGTAGAGGCGCATCTGAGTGCGAGTGTAGTCGCTGTTTGTCTCGTGATAACGACGTTTAATATTATTGACAACTCCCTCAAACGGAATGTCGATATCACGCACGCCACCAAATTCATTTTCGTAGTGGAAGTGAAATTCCTTACCATCAGACCCATAGAGAATCAAGTTCTTATCTACTTCTGACAAGTCCTCAAAAGGCTTATCCATCTCCACTCCAAAGGCTGTCATAGCCTGCTCTAGCATGTTTGGATAGTAGTTGGATGAGATAGGATTCCAAGGTGCTAGCGCCCCCTCACGTAAGGTTTTGCTGGCATCTGGCACTACCAAATCAGTATCCACCTCCAGCTTGATACCCAAGCCGTCACACTCACTACAAGAGCCAAAAGGTGCATTGAAAGAGAAGAGTCGAGGCTCTAACTCTGGGACAGTAAAACCACAAACTGGACAAGCATAATGCTCAGAGAACAGCAACTCAGAATTGTCCATAGTGTCGATAATGACATAACCTTCTGCGATACGAAGGGCAGCCTCGATTGAGTCGAAGAGACGGCTACGAATGCCCTCCTTAATGACAATACGGTCAACCACGACATCGATATTGTGTTGCTTACTCTTAGACAGCTCAGGCACTTCGGTCACATCATAGACTTCCCCATCCACACGGACACGAACATAACCATCTTTCTGAACCTTCTCGGTAACACTCTTATGTTGGCCTTTTTTCTTGCGGATGACAGGGGCCAAAATCTGCAAGCGCTGGCGTTCAGGCAATTCTAAAACCTTATCCACGATTTGTTCCACAGAAGAAGCCTTGATAGCCCCATGCCCGTTGATACAGTAAGGCGTCCCCACACGTGCGTAGAGGAGACGCAGATAGTCATTGATTTCAGTCGTTGTTCCAACCGTCGAGCGAGGGTTTTTGCTAGTCGTTTTCTGGTCTATGGAAATAGCTGGGCTGAGGCCATCAATGGCATCTACATCAGGCTTCTCCATATTTCCCAAGAATTGACGAGCATAGGCTGACAAACTCTCTACATAGCGACGTTGTCCCTCAGCATAGAGGGTATCAAAGGCCAGACTGGATTTCCCTGAACCTGACAAGCCAGTCACTACAACCAGCTTATCTCGCGGAATCTCCACATCAATATTTTTTAAATTATGGGCACGCGCCCCATGAATGACAATTTTATCTTGCATCTTTGTTCTTTCTAGTCCATTATTGCTTACCATTATACCAAAAAAAGTGAGATTCTATTACCCAAAAGGCCGATTTTGTAGTATAATCAAAAATTGCTTATTTTATGTTTTCTTAGGGCTTCCTAACCCATATATCACGTGCTTTTTAGCAAAGAATACTAACATTACTTTTTACTATTTGTTCCCCCAAAATACGCAAAAAGGGGAGCAAAAAAAAAGCCCCACAAAAGGGCTAGGATTTGACGAGTTCAGCAGGCAAGAAACTAGCACAGTCCAACATGCTTTTTAAGTTACTAACATACAAAACTTGTCAAACTTTTCTTTTTCGAAATCAAAAGCTAGATGCGATGAACTATCTTTTGAATTACAATTCAAATTTAATAAAAAAGCTGTGACTAATTATTTTCTATTTTTAACTTCGTAGTAAAACGCTAATCCTAGCGCAACAATACCCAAAACCGCAATTATTCCAAAACCTAAAATAGCTATTGGAAGAGTCGCACCTAAAAAAAGCAAAACTAAAGTAGTCAACAGTCCAATTACTAAAATTGCTACTGTAAAATTATTAATATCTTTTAAGTTCATATTGAAAACCTCACATTTTTTTATGAAAGCCATTTTCTAAAACAGTAATTATTCTTATTTAATTTGATTCACATTATTTACTTTTTTATTAAGCAAGTGGTAATTTATAATATTATTTTTTAGCGAGATATTATTCTTAGTACTAATCTGTTTTAAATGATGTATTTATTTCAATCTATGTTTATGTTATTTAATTTTTTTCAATAAATTATTAGATATTAATGTTCATATTTGTTTGATTTACTATTTTAGTCTTCATGACCTCGACCATATTATAACTCAGATTTTTTAAAAATGCAAATTCTTTATCTGATTTTTTTGATTTATTAACAAGTGGTAACAGAATTTTTGTTAGATTTATTTTGAAAAAGGCTGATTTTGTAGTATAATAGTACGGTGTGAAAAAATCTGAAAAATGAGAAAGGATAAGGGATATGAAACAAGTTTTTCTCTCTACAACAACTGAATTTAAAGAGATCGATACGCTTGAACCGGGTACTTGGATCAATCTCGTCAATCCGACTCAAAATGAATCTCTCGAAATCGCCAACGCCTTCGATATCGATATTGCTGACCTTCGTGCACCGCTCGATGCGGAAGAAATGTCTCGTATTACCATTGAAGACGAGTATACCCTGATTATCGTAGACGTTCCAGTCACAGAGGAAAGAAATAACCGCACCTACTACGTAACCATCCCGCTTGGTATTATCATCACCGAGGAAACCATTATCACTACGTGTTTGGAACCATTACCAGTCCTTGATGTCTTTATCAACCGTCGTTTGCGTAATTTCTACACTTTCATGCGTTCGCGTTTTATCTTCCAGATTCTTTATCGCAATGCAGAGCTTTACCTAACAGCCCTTCGTTCAATCGATCGTAAGAGTGAGCAGATCGAAAGTCAACTGCATCAATCAACTCGTAATGAAGAATTGATTGAGCTGATGGAATTGGAAAAAACTATCGTCTATTTCAAGGCCTCCCTCAAAACAAATGAGCGCGTGATTAAGAAATTGACCAGCTCAACTAGCAATATCAAGAAATACCTTGAGGACGAAGACCTGCTTGAAGATACCCTGATTGAAACCCAACAGGCCATCGAGATGGCAGATATTTATGGAAACGTCTTGCACTCTATGACAGAGACCTTCGCCTCTATCATTTCCAATAACCAGAACAACATCATGAAAACCTTGGCCCTTGTGACTATCGTCATGTCCATCCCAACCATGGTCTTTTCTGCCTACGGGATGAACTTTAAGGATAATGAAATCCCCCTAAACGGTGAGCCAAATGCCTTCTGGTTAATCGTCTTTATTGCCTTTGCTATGAGTGTCTCGCTCACTCTCTATCTCATCCATAAAAAATGGTTCTAAGAGGAGTTCCTATGTCTCAGATTGATCTACAAAAATTAACTAAGAAAAACCAAGAGTTTGTCCACATCGCTACCCAACAATTCATCAAAGATGGGAAAACAGACGCTGAAATCAAGGCTATTTTTGAAGAAGTTATTCCCCAAATCCTTGAAGAGCAAGCCAAGGGTACGACTGCTCGTTCCCTTTATGGGGCACCCACTCATTGGGCTCATAGTTTCACTGTCAAGGAACAATATGAAAAAGAGCATCCAAAAGAAAATGATGATCCAAAACTCATGATTATGGATTCAGCCCTTTTCATCACTAGCCTCTTTGCCCTCGTCAGCGCCCTCACAACCTTCTTTGCGGCAGATCAAGCTTTCGGCTATGGATTTGTCACTCTCCTATTAGTTGGACTGGTTGGTGGATTTGCCTTTTACTTGATGTACTACTTTGTTTACCAATATTATGGACCAGATATGGACCGCAGTCAACGTCCACCTTTCTGGAAATCTGTACTGGTTATCCTAGCTTCTATGTTCCTTTGGTTGCTTGTCTTCTTTGCAACAAGCTTCCTACCAGCTAGCCTTAACCCAGTACTTGCTCCATTGCCGCTGGCTATTATCGGAGCAGCCCTCCTAGCCCTTCGCTTCTATCTCAAGAAACGCTTGAACATCCGCAGCGCAAGTGCAGGACCAACACGTTACTAAGAAAAGGAAAGAGCTATGGCGTATAGTCAATCTTTAGCTCAGCAGATTCGAAAAATTCTAGCGCTCAAACTTCCTCCCCAAATTTTCGAAGAAGAGCTAGAAGAAAAGAAGCTGTTTGGTGGCCTGGCCTTTATGATTCGTGGTAAAATGGTCCTTACTGTCAGTTCCAGAAAGGATGAACTGGTTATGGTCAGAATTGGCAAGGAAATGGAGAAGCAAGTTCTACCCCGAACAGGAGCTCATACTACATTGATGAGGGGGCGCCTTTATCATGGGTATATAGACTTAGATATAGAAGGTCAAAAAGAATTGCCTTACTGGATTGATTTGGCCCTCTCCTATAATCAAGAGTTGACCAAGTAACTCATATCTAGCGAGATTACTGATTAGAAAACGAAAAGCAACTGCAGGTGCGGTTGCTTTTTATTGCTTTCTCGATATACAATAGAACTTCTGACTCTAATCCCTATAGTTTTCTCTTATCTTTTGTGATAAAATAGGCTCAATCTATTTCTAGGAGGATAAGATATGGTTTCTACTATTGGTATTGTTAGTTTATCTAGTGGCATTATCGGAGAGGACTTTGTCAAACACGAAGTGGACTTGGGTGTCCAACGTCTCAAGGATCTGGGACTCAATCCTATCTTTTTGCCCCATTCGCTAAAAGGATTAGACTTTATCAAGGACCATCCTGAAGCTCGTGCAGAGGATTTGATTCATGCCTTTTCTGATGATAACATTGACATGATCCTATGCGCCATCGGTGGAGACGATACCTATCGCTTACTACCTTATCTTTTTGAAAATGACCGACTACAAAAGGTTATCAAACAAAAGATTTTTCTTGGCTTCTCAGATACAACCATGAACCATCTCATGTTGCATAAACTAGGTGTTAAAACTTTTTATGGTCAATCCTTTCTAGCAGACATTTGTGAATTGGACAAGGAGATGTTGCCCTATAGCTTCCACTACTTTAAAGAATTAATTGAGACTGGAAGAATCTCAGAAATCCGCCCTAGTGACGTTTGGTATGAGGAACGAACTGACTTCAGTCCCAAGACTCTGGGGACACCTCGTGTCAGTCATGCAAATACTGGTTTTGACTTGTTGCAAGGAAATGCCCAGTTCGAGGGAGAAATCCTTGGTGGGTGTCTCGAATCCCTCTACGATATCTTTGACAACTCTCGATACGCAGACAGCACGGAGCTCTGCCAAAAGTACAAACTTTTCCCTGACTTGTCAGACTGGGAAGGAAAAATCCTCTTGCTAGAAACAAGCGAAGAAAAGCCTAAACCCGAAGACTTCAAAAAGATGTTGCGGACTTTGAAGGACACTGGAGTATTCGCGGTCATCAGTGGACTCTTGGTCGGAAAACCTATGGATGAAACTTTCTATGACGACTATAAAGAGGCACTACTGGATATCATTGACAGCAATATCCCGATTGTCTATAATTTGAATGTCGGCCACGCAACTCCAAGAGCAATTGTACCCTTTGGAGTTCACACCCATGTAGATGCAAAGGAGCAAGTCATTCGCTTTGACTATAACAAAAAATAAATAGTTTCTCTATTTTTGTGCTTTTGTATTGGTTTTCGTTACAATTTGTATCTGAATTTATTGCATTTCGCTAATTTCTATGATATCCTTTTGAAGGAGGTGTATATGACAAAACAAAAAATTAATCGAATCGTAGGTTCTATTGGTGCCTTTATTGGAATTATAGTATTTATTGCCTACATACCTCAGATTATCGCTAATTTACAGGGAAATAAAGCTCAACCATTTCAACCTTTATCAGCTGCTATATCTTGCTTAATCTGGGTTATTTATGGATGGACAAAGGAACCTAAGAAGGATTGGATACTAATCATTCCAAATTCAGCTGGTGTTATTTTAGGTGGAATCACTTTTTTGACTTCACTCTAACAAATCTAATAGTATATATAAAAAGCTGGGAAAAGTTTCTCAGCTTTTTTCTATATTCTCAGATATTCTAATTACCTGTACACACTAGTGACCGCTTTTCCACTCACAATCATTCTCATGGTCATCAACTAGCCCTGCTGCTTGTAGAAAAGACAAGACAGCGACTGGGCCGGTGAACTTGAAACCTCGTTTTTTGAGATCTTTGGCTAATTTCTCAGACAAGGGTGTTTTAGCAGGGGCTTGGCGGTAATCGGGAACATCGTTAACGATAGTTTTCCCCTCAACAAAAGACCAAAGATAGGCATCAAAAGAGCCGTACTCTGCCTGTAGTCGTAAAAATGCTTGGGCGTTAGCGCGTGTAGCAAAAATCTTGGCTCTATTTCTGATGATGGCTGGATTCTCCAACAAGGCTTCCAATTCGTAGTCAGTCATTTCTGCGACTGCTTGAATTTGATAACCATAAAAGGATTCTCGGAAAGCTTGGCGTTTGTTGAGCACCGTTTCCCAAGACAGGCCTGCCTGATAGGTTTCCATGCACAATAACTCAAACAATGCTTGGTCATCATGGAGGGGCTGGCCCCACTCCTCATCATGATAGGCGATATAGAGAGGATTGGTCATCTTGACCCACGAACAACGTTTTGTCATGCTCTGCTCCTATTTGACCAACATTTTGAGGGCAGACTTGATATAGTTCTCAGCTGTATCTGTCGTTCCTTCAAAGAATTTCTTGATTTTCTTGAGCTCTGTTGCCTTGTAGCCCAGAGCCAACATGGCTTCCATGGCTTCTTCCAATTCTTGGTTTTCAGCGCTAGCTTGCACTGCTACCTTAGCAGGAAGGTCATCTCCTGCAACTACTACCTTGCCTTCCAAGTCCAGCACCATCTGCTGGGCTGTTTTCTTGCCAATTTTAGGGAATTTGGTCAAGTAGGTGATGTTCTTAGTTTCAATGGCTTGAACAAGGCCAGCATTGTCATCGGCAGCGATGATAGCCAGAGCTGATACAGGACCAATCCCAGAGACCGAAATCAGACTGAGAAAGAGCTTTTTCTCGTCTTCTGAGCGAAATCCATAAAGCAAATGAGCGTCCTCACGTACAACCTGATGCACATAAATTTGAGCTTCTTGATTGACCTGTCCTGAGTAGGCATAGGGATTGGCCACATGCAAAATATAACCGATACCGTTGACTTCAAGCACAATGTATTTAGCAGTGATTTTGGTAATGATTCCTTTTAAATATTCGTACATAATTTTCCTTTTAGTTTAATATTTCCCCAACTCACGGAGACTGGTGTGATTTTCCTGAATACGTCGGAACATCTTTTCCATATCCGACTTGGTAAAATGCACCAAAACAGGACGTCCGTGGGGACAGTTGTAGGGATTATCACATTGAGAAAGTTGATAGAGGAGCTGTCTGGCCGAATGATCGTCAATACGATGGTTGGCCTTAATCGACCGCTTGCAGGACATCATAATAGCCAGCTCTGCTCGGTATTTCTTGATAGAAACTTCCTTGGTCAAGAGTAGCATATCACACATTTCATAGATGCCTGACTCAATCTCTTCTTCTGCCATCCAAATAGGATGTTCACGTAGGATAAATTGATTCTCCCCGTACTCTGCTAGAAAGACGCCAACTTCCTCTAAGAGAGGCATTCTTTCCTTGAGACGGAGAGCATCATCCGCTGGAAATTCAAAGATGTAGGGCACTAGGAGTTGCTGCTGGCTCTGGTCAACATTGCCAATGCTTTCACGATACTCCTCGTACTTGACCCGTTCCTGAGCCGCATGCTGGTCTATGATGTAGAGCCCATCTCGTCCTTGGGCAAAGAGATAGGTTCCATGCATTTGCCCGAAAAATTCCAACTCTGGGAAGCTGGATGATTCTTCTCGCTCCAGCTTGTCATAAGCCTTATCAAGACTCGCAAGGTCTAACTCTGGGTGATCTAGCTGGTCGTAGTTAGCAGGCTTTCTCTCTGCAAAATGCAGTTTTGCTGGCTTGGTTAGCTGATCCAAGGTTTCTTTGGCAAACAGGGTTAAATCCTGCCCTTCATCAGTTAATTCTACCTGATAATCAGCCACCTCAGCTTGACTAGGTCTTGTCGACTCAGTTTTCTCATAGTAGAGCGTATTTTCTTTGAGTGGGAGAATGGTCTGCTCCACCTTCTCACGATTGCGCACGGTCGATTTGGCAAGATTTTCCAAGGCATCAGGTATCAAAGTTTGCTCCTTGAGACTGTTAGAAATAGCTTCTGAGACCAGCGTCATCAGTTCTTTTTCCTTGGAAATCCGCACCTCTTGCTTGGTTGGATGCACATTGACATCCGCTAGATAAGGGTCGATATGAATGTGAATGACAGCCAGTGGAAAACGGCCAACCATAAGCTTGCTACCATAACCATCTAAAATAGCACGGTTGAGCAAGAAGTTCTTGATATAACGGCCATTGATGAAGAGGCTGATATAGTTGCGATTAGCCCGAGTTAACTCAGGCAGAGACACAAAACCTGAAATTTCGAAATCTAAGTCAGAGTTCTCAATTTCAATCATCTTCTTAGCACTCGCCAAACCATAAATCCCTGCAATAGCTTGGCGCAGTTGCCCAGTCCCAGCTGTCCGTGTCATTTCCTTGCCATCACTGATCAAACTAAAAGAAATCTCAGGATGGGCCAAGCCCAGACGGTTGACGATATCAATGATATGAGACAGCTCCGCTTGCTGGCTCTTCATATATTTGAGGCGGGCAGGCGTGTTGAAAAAGAGGTCCTCCACACAAACCTTGGTTCCCACAGGACTAGTCGCTGGGATGACTTCTTCTACTTCTCCCCCACGCGCGACGAGCTTGGTCCCATGACTTGCACCATCCACCGCCGTTAACAGAGTCAGAACACTAACAGAAGCGATAGAAGGCAAGGCTTCACCACGAAAACCAAGCGTCCGAATCCGAAAGAGGTCTGCTTGATTTTTTATCTTACTAGTCGCATGGCGGCGCAGGGCCAATTCCACCTCATCGTGGGCAATTCCATGACCATTATCTGTGATTTGAATTTTCTTGAGACCAGCTTCCTCAATCTCAATGATAATCTGACTAGAACCCGCGTCAATGGCGTTTTCTACCAGCTCCTTAACAACGCTAGCTGGACGCTCGATAACCTCTCCAGCCGCGATCTGGTTTGCCAGCACCTCTGGCAATTCAATAATATGAGACATCTTTCAGCCCCTTTCTGTATCTATTTTCCTAGAAATTGATTAGTGCTATTATACCATATTTCAGATAGGACAGAAAAGCAAGCACCACATAGGAACCAAATCCCTCCACATAGACAAAGTCCCTTGCAAGGGTCTGGAAAATAGTGTTTAATAAAGATATACAGGAAGTGATCACAACCTTGTATAACTAAAAAGGAGAGAAATTTATGAAAGTAGAACTACAGATTAGTGAGACTTACAAGGAGGAAAAACTGATTGTCCAAGCACCTCATCCGACAGATAAAGTCCAGAAAGTCATCGAGTTCGCAGAAAATCTTGACCAAAAAGAAACAATTAAAGGAAAGATTGATGATCAGGTCTATCTAGTTAAGATTGGTAAGATACAGCGCTTCTATATCGAGAATCGGAAGGTTCTAGCAGAAACAGCAAGTCAGACCTACAACATTGATTTGCGACTCTATCAGGTCCTTGAAATTCTGCCAACCAATTTTATCCAAATTTCCCAATCAGAAATCATCAATATCGATTCCATCTCTCATCTCAAGCTCACGCCCAACGGTCTGGTAGAAATTTTCTTGAAAAACGAAAGCTTCACCTACTCTTCACGCCGTTACCTAAAAACCATCAAGGAGAAATTAGAACTATGAAAAAACAAATTTTCCACGACGCAGCTGCTGGTGTCCTCATCGGCCTCATCCTCTCTATCATCTTTTCACTTATGTATTCCCCAAATACCTACGCACCGCTAAATCCCTACTCTATCATCGGCCAAGTGATGGCTCAGCATCAGGTTCACGATGCCCTGATCTTGCTCTACTGTACTCTTATCTGGGCGGCTATCGGTATTCTCTTCAACTTTGGAAAGCGATTATTCAGCCGTGACTGGAGCTTGCTCCGTGCTACTCTGACTCATTTTTTCCTCATGCTAGTAGGCTTTATCCCATTAGCAACCCTAGCAGGTTGGTTCCCCTTCCACTGGATTTTCTATCTCCAGCTCATACTTGAGTTCGCAATTGTCTACCTCATCATTTGGGCTATTCTCTATAAAAGAGAAGCTAAAAAAGTAGACCATATCAATCAACTCTTGGAGCATAGAAAATAATAGCAATATCCCACTCACAAATGCATGAGTGGGATTATTTTTATAGTTTCTGTTTTAACTCAACCAAAACATTCATAGCCTGCATAGGTGTCATATTGTAAATGTCCAATTTAGCTAATTCTGCTAGGATAGGATGCTCTTCTGCCGTATCAAATAGTGAAATCTGTTCTGTGACGGCACTTTTTTGCCTCATGGGAGTAGGACTTTCTGTTCCTTGACTCTCTAGCTGAGTCAAAATCTTATCCGCCCTTGCTAACAGGTCTGCTGGCAAGCCAGCAATCTTGGCAACATGAATACCATAGGATTTATCAGCTGGCCCTGGTTCAATCTTATGAAGGAAGGTTACCTGCCCATCCTGCTCTATGGTTGCCACGTGGACATTGACCAAGTGTTCCAAGCTGGACTCCAGACTGGTCAACTCATGGTAGTGGGTCGCAAAGAGGGTCTTGGCTCCGGTATGCTCATGGATGTATTCTATGATGGACTGAGCAAGAGCCATACCATCATAAGTTGCAGTTCCCCGTCCCAATTCATCAAAGAGAATGAGAGAGTTCTTGGTCGCATGCGAAATGGCATTGTTGGCCTCCATCATCTCCACCATAAAGGTTGATTGGCCTGAAACCAAATCATCGGCTGCTCCGATACGGGTAAAGATCGCATCAAAAATCGGTAAATGGGCACTTTCTGCCGGTACATAGGAACCCATCTGGGCCATAATCGCCGTCATGGCTAACTGACGCATATAGGTTGACTTCCCGCTCATGTTGGGCCCTGTAATCAGTTGAATACTGGTATCTTCTGCCATCTGAATCGTATTAGGAATATAGGTCTGAGCCCCCATGACCTTTTCAACGACAGCATGGCGCCCTTTCTGGATATCAATCCGCGAATCATCTCCGAATTCAGGTCGAATCAAATGCTGGGCTTCAGCCACAACTGCTAGACTCTGTAAGACATCAACTGTCGCAATTCCTTGGGCTAGAGCTTGTAAACGTTGGATGTACTTGCTGACCTCTTCACGAATGCGCATAAAAATTTCATACTCTAGGTTAGCTGACTTCTCACGCGCCTCCAGCATATCTCCCTCGATACGGGCTAATTCTTCGGTTCCAAAGCGTTCTGAGTTTTTCAGCGTTGCCTTGCGGAAAAAATGGGCTGGCACATTTCCCAGTTGCGAATTGGTCACATGGAAATAGTAGCCGTCCTTTTTATTATAGACAATCTTAAGTGCGCTAATACCAGAGTTTTCTCGCTCCTTAGCCTCAATCTCAGCAATCCAACCAGTCCCTTCTCTGAGAACGCGACGGTACTTGTCTAAAGTCTCATCAAATCCAGTTCGGATAATACCACCTTCTGTAATCACATGGGGAGCTTCAGGAGCAATCGCTGCGCTAATCAAACTCTCTAACTCAGGGATTCCATCCAGTTGTTCGATGAGATAAGCTAGATCAGGTTGCTCCATTCCTTCTAAAATCGCGCGAATCCGTGGCACACTAGACAAAGTAGTCGCCAACTGCAAGAGATCCTTGGGATTGGTTTTGCCAAAAGAAACACGACTAGCCAAGCGCTCAATGTCATAAACACCCTTGAGACTATCTGTCAAATCACTACGCTCAAAGAAATGGTCGAGAAAGACCTGCACCACTTCTTGGCGTTGGACGATTCGTTCCTTATCAATCAGGGGACGATGAATCCAAGACCGCAAGAGCCGCATACCCATAGCTGTTTTGGTTTCATCCAAAAGCCAGAAAAGACTGCCTTGCTTCTTGCCTGACCGAGCATTCTCAACCAAATCCAGACTAGCCTTGGTCGCATAATCCATCTGCAAGAAATCTTTGATTTCATAGCGGATAACAGGTTTGAGGTGGTTCAATTCCCTCATCTGGGTTCGATGGACATACTGGAGCAACTTACTAGATGCCGCTTGCTCCACAGCTGCTAATCGTGAATCCAGTAAATGAAGGTCTTCAAAGCCTTCTTTTTCATAAGAGAGTACCAGATTCATCTGGCGACTGAGGATTTGTTCTTCTTCCTCAGACAAGTCATAACCCAGCACCACTTCTCGCGCCTTGAGATTACGGATTTCCCCACAAACCAGCGTGAAATCCAATAAACCTGTCACATAAAAGTCACCGGTCACCAGGTCCATATAAGCTAGACCAAATTGATTGCCTTCGCGGTCTATGGCAACCAAGAAATTATTCTGACTGTCCGGCTTACTGCTATCGACCACTGTCCCTGGCGTAATGACCTGAACAACCTCTCGTTTCACAACCCCAACTGCTTGTTTCGGATCTTCCATCTGCTCTGCGATAGCTACCTTATAGCCCTGCTCAATCAAGACATCAATGTACTGTTGGGCAGAATGATAGGGGACACCCGCCATAGGAATCGGATTGTCCGCATTCTTGTTGCGACTCGTTAAGGAAATTTCCAGAATCTGCGCAGCATTGACCGCATCCTCATAAAATAATTCATAAAAATCACCCATCCGAAAGAGCAAAAAAGCATCTGGATATTGCTTTTTAATATCCACATACTGTTGCATGCCGGGTGATAGCTTTTCTGTCGTCATTGTCCGTCTCTCCTTGTCAAAAATAAGTCTTGAGAGCAACTCCCAAGACCTTACTTATCTTTCATCAAATCTAGCAAACGATCTTCCATGAGTTTGGCAACGTGCTGGTCCCGACAAATGACCAATAAGGTATTGGCACCAGCAACTGTTCCTAAAATCCATTCATCCTTGTTTGCATCTACAATATTTGCCAAAACAGAGGCTTCTCCCAATTTGGTATGAAGCACCAAGGTAAACTCTGCTCTTGCAACACCTTCTAAATGATGAGACAAAAATTCCACCAAATCAATCTTTTCTGTCTCATTTGCTAGTACATAATACACCATATCATTTTTCTTGACCTTGGTCAAGCCGATTTCGCGCAAATCACGAGACAAGGTTGTCTGCGTCACAAAGACATTGTGTGCCTCCAACCGATCTTGAATTTCTTTTTGTGTACTTAATTTCTCCTCAGTAATCATTTTTTTTATTAACTGATGACGATCTCTTTTTCTCATAAAATCCTCTTATATGCATATTTATAACTAATTTTATAACTATATTATACCAAAAAAACAGGAGATTTCAAAAATTTTTTCTTCTTTCTTTAAAATTGTGATAAAATAGTAGAAAAGTCCAAAAAGGAGCTCTTAATGAATACAAAAGAATTGATTGCTAGCGAGTTGGCTAGCGTCATTGATAGCCTGGACCAAGAGGCTATTTTAAATTTACTGGAAACCCCTAAAAACTCAGAAATGGGAGACATCGCTTTCCCTGCTTTTTCTCTTGCAAAAGTCGAACGTAAAGCACCTCAAATGATTGCTGCTGAACTGGCTGAAAAAATTAACAGCCAAGCCTTTGAAAAGGTTGTCGCAACAGGACCTTACGTCAATTTTTTCCTTGATAAATCTGCCATTTCTGCTCAAGTATTGCAAGCTGTTATCACTGAAAAAGAACACTATGCTGACCAAAATATTGGTAAACAAGAAAATGTTGTTATCGATATGTCTAGTCCCAATATCGCTAAACCATTTTCTATTGGTCACCTGCGCTCAACTGTTATCGGAGATAGCTTGTCACATATTTTCCAAAAAATCGGTTATCAAACAGTCAAGGTCAACCACTTGGGAGACTGGGGTAAACAGTTTGGGATGTTGATTGTTGCCTATAAAAAATGGGGCGACGAAGAAGCTGTAAAAGCTCATCCAATTGATGAACTCCTTAAACTCTATGTCCGCATCAATGCTGAGGCTGAAAATGACCCTAGCTTGGATGAAGAAGCACGCGAATGGTTCCGTAAACTTGAAAATGGAGACGAGGAAGCTCTCGCACTTTGGCAATGGTTCCGTGATGAAAGTTTGGTGGAATTTAACCGCCTATACAATGAATTGCAAGTCGAATTTGACAGCTACAATGGAGAAGCCTTCTACAACGATAAGATGGATGCAGTTGTAGACATTCTTTCTGAAAAAGGCCTTCTTGTTGAGTCAGAAGGTGCCCAAGTTGTGAATCTTGAGAAATACGGAATTGAACATCCAGCCCTCATCAAGAAATCTGATGGTGCAACTCTCTACATCACACGTGACTTGGCTGCAGCCCTTTACCGTAAAAACGAATACCAATTTGCCAAATCTATCTACGTCGTTGGTCAAGAACAATCTGCCCACTTTAAACAACTCAAAGCTGTTTTGCAAGAGATGGGCTACGACTGGAGTGACGACATTACCCACGTTCCTTTTGGTTTGGTTACAAAAGAAGGAAAAAAACTCTCTACGCGTAAAGGGAATGTCATCTTGCTAGAACCTACTGTTGCAGAGGCTGTTAGTCGTGCCAAAGCCCAAATTGAAGCAAAAAATCCTGAACTAGAAAATAAAGATCAGGTAGCACATGCTGTTGGGGTTGGAGCCATTAAATTCTATGACCTCAAAACCGACCGTACAAATGGATACGACTTCGACCTAGAAGCTATGGTATCCTTCGAGGGTGAAACTGGACCTTACGTTCAATACGCCTACGCTCGTATTCAATCTATCTTACGCAAAGCGGATTTCAAACCAGAAACAACTGGCAACTATAGCTTGAATGATGCTGAAAGTTGGGAAATCATCAAACTCATCCAAGACTTCCCACGTATTATCAACCGTGCGGCGGATAACTTTGAACCTTCTATCATTGCTAAATTTGCAATTAGCCTAGCTCAAGCCTTTAACAAATACTATGCACATACACGCATCTTGGATGAAAGCCCAGAACGCGACAGCCGTCTAGCCCTTAGCTACGCAACAGCAGTCGTTCTCAAAGAAGCCCTTCGCTTGCTCGGAGTGGAGGCGCCAGAGAAGATGTAAATCGCCAAAGTTACTTGATTGCAGAGCAATCTAAGTAACTAACGCCAAATCCTATTCGGACTTTGGCTAGGCGCTTCACTAGTTTTAGGACATAAATATGATTGATTTATGTCCTAAAACGTCGTAATCTTAAAGTTATTGGAACTAAAGTTCCTAATTGTTAGACGCTAGCCGCTTTTATGCGGACTAGCTAACTGCTTCACTAGTAAAGAAACATAAATATTATCGATTTATGTTTCTTTACGTCGTAACCAGAGACACTTGCCTAAACGCCTCACTAAATTGGTCAACCAAATCTATTAATTGGCTTAGTGGCTGGTGCTAATCTTCAAGTCACTAGAATGTAAAGCAATCTAAGTAACTTACACTAAATCTATACGGATTTTGGTTTAGAGGTCTATCAGAAATCTTATCAAGTTTTGCTGACTTGTTCTGCTATTTTAGATCCACTAAATTGATTTATTCACTACTTCTTTATCATACAGGGAGATATTCTATGAGCCAATATGCTTATATCCTCGTTGTGATTAGCTTGGTTTTCCTTTTTCTGCTTAATAAGTACGAGAAGGAGAGACTTCAAAGGCTCTACCAAGAACAACTTTTAAAGGATGAAACATTTAGGTCTGACATCAAAGAGAAAATTCACACGACTGAAAATATCAATGATGTCATTGCTTACATCAATAAAACTTATCATCTAGGAATGTTGCTATCAAAAGACATTACAGATCAATTGAAATAATCAAAAACCGAGAAGCTTTCTTCTCGGTTTTTTAGGGCATAATTTTTATCTTCCAACTATAGCAAATAACATTTATATTAAAAAGTTGGGAACTATATACTAGTTTACATCAACCACAATATGTAGTGTTTCGATAATATCAAAAAGGCGACTTCCAAGTGGAACTCGTCTTTTAATTATCTCGATTCGACTAGGTGTTCAGCCATATATTTTTTCAGCCGTTCCATACCAATATCCTTTGGCTTGCTTTTACGGTTCGCCTGTAAAACATGTTTCCTTATATGCGTTCCGTCTGTCAATGAATCTTGAAGGGTTATTTTTTGGAAAGGTGTTAAGGTAGGATTTTTCAATAATTTCTCTACATCATCAATAGTTAGTTTAGTCTCCTCTTCTTTAATGACCTTATAAAGATAGCGAAACCATAAATCACCGTCATTTCCAGCATATTCACTAGCTCTCACCATGTAATCGTACCACGTTGTCATTATTATTCCCCCTCATTTTTTCTAGGGTTATAGTGCATTGCTATCCAAAGTTTTTTGTCAAAATCAGATAACTCTTTTTTCTTCTGATAAATGCAGTCGTTCAAATCAGGAAATTTGAGACTGTATTTTTTCTCAAAAAAGTTCTGAAACTCCTCTTTACTTTCTGAAATATCAACCAAGGCTTCTAACTCAGCCATTTGTTTGGCAATAGCCCTTCTATCAATTTTCTTTTGACTATCTCCAAGTATGTCATAAACACAACGTTTTGTCAGTTGAGTATAAAAAGAGCGATGTTCAGTAACAAAATCAAAGGAATAGGTCTTATCCCAAAGTTTGGTGTATTTATTGTAAAAACCATCTGAAAGGCTAACTTGATAACCAATCAGCTTACTATCAACTCTACGAGCGATAGACCTTTCCAATTCAAAATGTAGGTCATGTAATGTATTAGTAGCCATAAATCAGCTCCCTGTATTTAGTTCGAATACAGGCATTTGAAATTAGGAGATTAAAACGCTCACTATCCGAATAGTCACGAGTATTATAACGAAAAACAAATTCATCTACATAGTCTTGAATATATTTCTTAGACCACGAATGATAAATCCCTAATACTCCACGTTTCAATCCAGCCCAAAAACCTTCAATCGTGTTGGTATAAACATTACCTTGCACATACTCACTAATTCCATGATTAACAAAGTCATGATTATACATCTTAGCCACTTTATTATAACCTAGCCATCCATCTGTGTAAAGTTGAGCTGTTTCCTTTACGTATTTGACGATTTGTTCGGTCAATGTTTTTGTCTTTGTATCTGGCACATGATGAGCATTGACTTTCCCTTGACATTGAACCATTCCAACTACTGCGGATTTATCCTTTAATGAACGTCCTTGTGCATTTTTGATTTTCTTAGAGTTATGACGGTTCTTGTTTTTACCGCCAATATAGGTTTCATCAACCTCCACAACATCATCAAGTCTATTGTTATTCTCAGTACCAAAACATTTGCGAATACGCTCTAGCATAAACCAAGCTGTTTTTTGCGTAACACCAATATCTTTTGATAATTGTACAGATGAGATTCCTTTTTTGTGAGAAGTCACAAGCCAAATTGCCATAAACCATTTACGAAGTTCAATTTTAGAATTGTCAAAAAGAGTACCAGTCTTGACATTGAAGTATTTTCCAGTATTTTTACAACGGTATTTGTTACCTTTGCATTTGTAGACCTTTGAGGTAGCATCAAAAGGGCTGATAATCATATCGCCCCAAATCATATTTTCTAAATGGTCAATACATGACTGTTCGTCTGGAAAAGCAGATTGTAAATCAAATAACGACTTAAACTCAAACTTCATAACTGGTACTCCTTACTTCTTGATTATATTATATCGAAAACAAGAATATTTGTCAACAAAAATGTAAACTTCTACTATGCAAAGAGCCAAAATTTTGATATAATAAAAGTATCAAAAACAAAGGAAATTAAGCATTATGAACGCAATCACAGCTCACAGCTCACAGCTCACAGCTCACAGCTCACAGCTC
>NZ_NGVM01000069.1:0-1056 GCF_002238115.1 Streptococcus sp. KR
AATCTTTTGATGAGAAAGGGATCCTGAACCTGTCTGGCCAAAGGAACGACTAGTATTTCGAACATCAATGGTTTGTTTACCGAGTAAACCACTCATAAATTTAAAGGTATCTTCATCATTACCACCTAAGTAGACTAAACTATCACAGTTCCCCAAAATGGTTTTCCAAGCTTCTTTTTCTTTATAGAGTCCTTGAAGTTGGGCAATATTTTGTAGAATAGGAACGAGACTCATATTCCGTGAACGGACTGTTGAGGTTTGTTCAGCAAAATCTGGGATTTCTCCGATATTTGCGAACTCATCTAAGTAAACTCTCACATGAAGAGGCAATTGACCCTTAAAATCAATATCTGCTTGTCTTGTTAAGGTTTGAAATACAGTTGAAAAAAAGAGGGCTGAAAGAAAGCGAAAGGTACTATCGTTATCGGGGATAACTAAGTAAACCATTGATTTTTCCTGGCCCCATGTCTTCATATCAAGTGTATCTTTTTTGGTCAAATCCATGACACTCTGAATATTGAAGAGGGCAAATTTAGCAGTGGTTACAGCTATAACAGAATCCAGAGTCTTATCCTTATAATTTTGAAAATCTGCCCAATTTCGCATGGTAAAATTTTCAGTCCCATACTTTTTAGCATAATTTTCAAATAGAATTTCTAAGACACTTTTTTCTTGGTTTTCACCCTTGGATAAGTGTTTAATGAGTTTTGAGATTTCAGCAAAACTTGGATAACGCCCTCGTTTTTTTCGCTCTTCCACTTCTTTTTTTTGACGTTTCAACAAGTTTTGATATTCCTTTTGACTTAAACGACTCTCTTCTATGAGCTGTTCTCTTGTTTTAGGTGGGTTATAGAAATCGACCAAGTAGGAGGCTAAAGCTCGTACCAAAGTCATAGAAGCTTCATCCCAAAATGGATCACTACGGGAGCCAGAGCCTTTGGTGTTATTGAAATAAACCGTCAGCATGCGATTCAAATCATTTTCTGTCTCTATATAGCGAAAAGGATTGAAGCCATCTGAGTTCTTCATATTGACTAAATCTAACACCTTTACTTG
>NZ_NGVM01000070.1:0-1047 GCF_002238115.1 Streptococcus sp. KR
TGAGTTAACTGAAAACCAGAAACTCTATCTAGAAGAATTGGTTATGAGGTCAGATGCGGTCAAATGTGGAACAGTTGATCCGAGTCAGGATAACATGTTAAAGATAACAGGAGAAGCACGGAAACTAGCAATTGATATGCGTTTATTAGACTCTAGTTATAGTCTAACAGACAATCATAAACTGCTTCAGGTAGTGGATAATGTTGAAAGAATTTATCGTGAAGGAATGGAAAATAAGGCTACTCAGATGATTTTTTCGGATATTGGAACACCTAAGAAAAAGGACAATGGCTTTGATGTTTATTCTGAGATTAAGGCTTTATTAGTTGATAGAGGAGTCCCTAGTAAGGAAATTGCCTTTGTACATGATGCCAATAGTGATGAAAAGAAGAATAGTTTGTCTCGAAAGGTCAATGCAGGAGAGGTGCGGATCTTACTTGCCTCAACTGAAAAAGGAGGAACAGGTTTAAATGTTCAGAGCAAGATGAAAGCAGTTCATCACCTGGATGTACCGTGGAGACCAAGTGACATTCAGCAACGCAATGGACGGATTATCCGACAGGGAAATGAAAACAAGGAAGTGGATATTTACCACTACATTACCAAAGGTTCATTTGATAATTATCTATGGGCAACTCAGGAGAACAAACTTCGTTATATTAAGCAGATTATGACTTCTAAGGAGCCGATTCGTGCTGCGGAAGACATTGATGAACAGACCATGACAGCTTCTGATTTTAAGGCACTAGCAACAGGTAATCCTTATCTCAAATATAAGATGGAACTAGAGAATGATCTAACTCTATTAGAAAATCAAAGACGCGCCTTTCAACGCAGCAAGGATCACTATCGTCATACAATCTCTTACTGTGAAGAAAATATGCCCATTCTTGAGAAACGATTAAGCAAGTATGAAGGCGACATTCAACAGTCTGAAATATCGAAAGACCAGTCATTTTCTATGACGGTAGGCAAGCAAGCTTTTGATCAAAGAGCTGAAGCAGGGGAATCCCTACACCGTCTTATCCGTCATAATCAAGCTGACAG
>NZ_NGVM01000071.1:0-1023 GCF_002238115.1 Streptococcus sp. KR
TACACAAACCAGTTCACTTATTTAGTTCAGAAACTTACAAGGATTATCTGTCTACTTTGTGGCATGATTTAAACGATGGGGAAGATTTGAAATCCATGCAAGACCTCTATGAAAGTCCTAAGTATAAACTATCGAAAGACGATCAAGAGGAAATTAAGGAACTAAAAGAAGAAGGTGTCTATGCTTCCATGCAGGAATTGGACAATCCATTTGAGGGGAAAAGCAACGAAGATAGTCTAACCATGACTTATCGTTATGGATACTATGATTTAGACGGAAAACCTACTCTTCAGGAGTACATTCTACTAGAAGCGAAGGTTCACCAAACAATTGTCGCACCAATGGATGGTGTTGTATCTCTAGACGGAGATGATGTTATTCTCACTAACGGAAAAGGAGAGAATGAGAGTCGATTGACCTTGTATTCTATTCATAATGGTCGTGCGATTGAGGGGACAAGAGTCCTAACGGGTGATATTATTGGTGAAACACCAGACGATACAGGTTTGAAAGTTTCCTATCAAAAGTATAAGAACAAGAAAGAAAAATTGGTGTATGTCAATCCGCAATTTTATTTTCCAAAAGTCATTCAACTTCAGACAACTATCTTACCTGCCATTGGTCAGTTTGGTGGGGATGAGTTTGAACGAGCAAAACATATTTATGAGTTTTTGAAATCTCAAGGGGCAAGTCCCCAAGCCATTGCGGCAATTTTAGGAAATTGGTCGGTAGAGTCTTCTATTAATCCTAAACGAGCTGAAGGAGATTATTTATCTCCTCCTGTTGGCGCTACCGATTCCTCATGGGATGATGAAAGCTGGTTAGCGATTGGAGGTCCAGCCATTTATAGTGGTGCTTATCCTAATATTCTTCATAGAGGTCTGGGTTTAGGGCAATGGACGGATACTGCAGATGGGTCAACACGGCATACAGCCTTGTTAAATTATGCACGCACCCAAAATAAGAAATGGTATGATTTAGACCTACAACTTGATTTTATGCTTCATGGGGATAGTCCTTACT
>NZ_NGVM01000072.1:0-1018 GCF_002238115.1 Streptococcus sp. KR
AGCCCCTAGTGAGACTGAAGTTAGTGAGACTAAATATAGTGAGACTGATTCTTTATTTATTGAGGATGAGGAGGATAGGAATACTCAACCTATCTTAAAAAGAAAAGTAGAAAAGGTCACAAAATATGATCGAGATTATATTTGGGGATTGGTACAAGATCAATTTAGACGAGAGGGTTTTTCTGAAACAGCCAGTGAAATTGCTATGACTGATTTTGAGAGAATCTATCAGTATGCTCTTGACAATGTTCGCTTTGTTAGACGAGCGGAAGTGCTCGCTGAATTTGTGTTTAATGGCCTGTATTCTGTTTGGAATAACCGTGTTAGAAAAGGAGGTGGTTAAATGTCGTCAATCGAGTGGGTATTAGTCATTCTTATTTTAATTTCAAGTGGTGTGACTATTTGGACATTGATAGTCGATCAGAAAGGGGTGATAAAGAAATGAGATTTATTGATTTATTTTCGGGTATCGGTGGTTTTCGACTTGGAATGGAAAGTGTTGGACACGAGTGTATTGGATTTTGTGAGATTGATAAATTTGCTAGAGAATCTTATAAGTCCATTTTTCAAACGGAAGGAGAAATTGAATTTCATGACATACGAGATGTTTCAGATGACGAATTTAAAAAACTTAGAGGGAAAGTCGATGTCATCTGTGGGGGATTCCCTTGTCAAGCATTTTCAATCGCAGGAAGACGATTGGGATTTGAAGATACTAGAGGCACTTTATTCTTTGAAATTGCTCGAGCGGCCAAACAAATCCAACCACGTTTTCTTTTTCTTGAAAATGTTAAAGGCCTACTCAATCACGATAAGGGACGGACGTTCACCACAATCCTTACCACACTTGATGAGTTGGGGTTTGATGTTGAGTGGCAGGTGCTTAACAGTAAGGATTTTGGCGTTCCCCAAAACAGAGAGAGGGTGTTTATTATCGGACATTCTAGAAAGAGAGGTACCAGACTTCTATTTCCTTTCAGACGAGAAGGTCAAGCAACTAACTCTGAGACTTTAAAAA
>NZ_NGVM01000073.1:0-1017 GCF_002238115.1 Streptococcus sp. KR
ACTCTCTTTCAAATAAGTGTTATTGTAAATTATCACTCGTCTTCCTCATCGTCATAAACTGGCTCGCCATGGATTTTGATGTATTCTTCATTCCTGCGGTCATCTTCTTCCCAGACTGGGTCTCTCACATCGTCCATAAATGGAATTTCTTCCAAACTCAGCTCATTAGCCTCTTCATAACTCATCGAAAGGGTATCCTCATGTCGGTTTTTAAATTCCTCCACACTTAACCAGCTCTCTTTATCATCTTCGCTAATCTGACCATCAATAGCAGTCGCAATTTCAATGGCCATAATATACATAGCTCTTTTATCAACAGTGAGAAGGTCAAGGTGGGTAGAAGCTATTCTTAAACATTCGCCTTTCTCACGAAAGTCCGACATCATAGCATCTTCGTAATCTAGCTGTATATATTCACATTTATGGGATAAAAAATCATATTTTATCCCTTCCTTTATTTGAACACTCCTCCATCTAACATCATGAGTTTCCTTGTCTAATTCTAAGTGAATAGAAAGTTTATCGATTGGTAAATCTAGATATCCAGCATACGATAAATCTGGCTCTATTCCATCTTTTTCCTCAAACCACATCCTTTTCGCTAGTTCCATGTAATCAAATGGAATTTCTTTGGTGTAATCGCCTTTGATGTAAACTTTCATTTTTCCTCCTATGATTTTAACCATTTAACAGCTTTTAAAATAAATTTGACTAATTGATTTTTTTCATAATTTGATAATTTATTCAATTCAGGAAGTCTATCAATCCATTCTCTAGCACTTTCTGCATCTACAATTTTATCCATTCCTCTATGCGCATTAACTCTATAACCTGATTTTCCTCCCCCTGACTGAATCTGAACTTTACCACTATGGGGTTCTGCATCTACACGAATATTCGCTTTCTTTCCTTTTACTTTTCCTTCAACAGTCCCAAAAGTCTTACTCGTTGGTTTATTGGCTTGCCAGCTGTCGTAGTTGCTAGAATAATTAACCTGAATTTCGCCATTTTGTAAGG
>NZ_NGVM01000074.1:0-995 GCF_002238115.1 Streptococcus sp. KR
CGTGAGCCACAATCGAGGCCACTTGTTCAATGGCATGACTCGCAATCCCGATGATGGCTTCTACAATGACGGTAGTGTTGGTAATTACAACTGCGACCATAATATAACTAATCAGCATTGGCGCTAAGGCTTCAAAGGTCATCGCTCCACCAGAGTTAGCAATTTTCTTAGCCATCTTCGAAAATTCTAGGATGAGAACAACCGATAAAATCGCAACTCCAAGGGGCTGCATGACACTTTTAGTAATACTAGACATATAAGTCCAAACGGTTGGATTGTAGTTAGATAGTGATTTAATCAGATCTACCGTAGATTGTAAATCTACATTAAATCCTTCAAATAAATTTTCAGCTGATATTTTTTCAGATGCAAGGTAAACAAAGGGTGAGACTAAACTAAGATTCATGTCATTGTTTATCCTCCTAAATTGAAATCTGGGTTACAAAGGCTCCAGCAGCCCCGACCATAACTCCACCGACAATTTCAAGAATGGCATTCCGAACACCTGGTCCTCCATCTTTAATGTTGGTTGCAAGATTGACAATCCCCACAACAACGAGAAAGGCACCAACGGCAATCAATCCCTTCTGTAACAAAGACATAGCTTGTGCAAACATAGCACTTGCGTCTACTCCATAAACAAAACCTTTAAAATGCGTAAACATGTATTTCCTCTTTTCTATTTTTATTTTAAACTAGATTCAAAAGTTAAATCACGAATTCTAAGGCCTTCAAGATGATTTTCTTGATTTTGATTCAAAGGATTGATTTGATAGTTCCACCACCGTTCATCGCTTTCTTGATTGGCTAGGTACCTCCAGTTTGGATGCTTGGTTGAATTGTATTTTTTGCTTTTAAAGACAGGCATATTGGCAATTCGAACCAAGCATTCATGCCGTTTCATATTTCCGACCTCATCGGGTGTCATTAGATCACGAGAAATCTTTTGATGAGAAAGGGATCCTGAACCTGTCTGGCCAAAGGAACGACTAGTA
>NZ_NGVM01000075.1:0-978 GCF_002238115.1 Streptococcus sp. KR
ATTTAAATATATGCAAAAGGCGAGAATCTTTAATTTAGATTCTCGCCTTTTCTTCTTAATTATTAGGGTCTGTCTGGAAACTATTTAAGCCAAATCAAAATTGAAGCAATGTAAATGGTTTGTAGAAAAACATGCACTAGTTTATCATATCGCGTCGCAATCCGCCGGTAATTCTTCAATTGATTAAAGTAATTCTCGATCAAATGGCGTTCACAATAGACGTAATAATCACAATCCCACTTGTCTTGGGCATTACTTTTAGGTGGAATCGTATATTGACCGCCTTCAGCTTCAATATACTGGCGCAGTTCCTTAGTCCCATAAGCTTTATCGGCAATCAGATTAACGCCGGCTAAAGCTAATTGTCGCAGTAATGGTTCAGCTGCCCGACTATCATGAACTTGGCCGCCGGTAAGGATAAAACATAATGGATTTCCAAGGCCATCCACCACCGCATGAATTTTAGTGGTTCGACCACCACGGCTTAGACCGATGGCTTGATTCTCAACGTCACAGCGGGCGTTTTTTTAGCGCCCGTGGCCTTTTGATGAGCTCGAATGCTAGTTGAATCGAGGCTGATATTTTCCATATCCGGTTCATCGATCAAATCCTTAAAGATCCGTTCAAACAAGCCGGCATCAACCCAACTACGATAACGACTATAGCTGGTTTTCCATGAACCGTATCGTTCAGGAATATCACGCCAGGTGGCGCCACTTTTTAGCAACCAGAGAACCGCATTAAAAACTTGGCGATTAGGTATTTTAGGTGGGCGTCCGGTTTTATAGGGCGGAAAACGGTCCTCAATCCGGGCCCATTGCTCATCAGTAATTTCATAACGTTTCGGAATTGTCATCGGCGAAAACCTCAATTTGTTTTTTATCAAGATTATACACGATTATTTTGTTTCCAGACAGACCCTAAATGAACACCCTTATCTTCAACTTTTTTCAATAATTCCTTGGTCCAGTGAAGGCC
>NZ_NGVM01000076.1:0-952 GCF_002238115.1 Streptococcus sp. KR
TTAAACAATTATCCATCCACAACCAATCTTTTTGTGATATAATGAAAATAGAGAAGGTTTATCAATCAAAAACAGGAGAGGAGTTACAAAAATGGCAGTAGTATCATTGGAAAATAATATTAAACTATATAGTTCAGAATTATTTCAAGCACTATTAAAAGCCTCTAATTATAAATTGGATAAGCGTATTGCTCAGACTGTTGCAGAAGGCTATGCTCGTAATCTAGATTATTCTGATCCTGAACTGATGCATGTTGGTGTAACTTCGGTTGCTAACAATCTGCTTACAAAAATTAAACAAGAGTATTTTAATGTATAGTATTTTAAAAAGCCACCGAAAAAGGAATTACTCTTTAAGGTGGCTTTTTTAGGAGTAAAGTTTAGGCTAGAAAAACAAGAAGTAACGCACCAAAAATGGTGCATTTCTTTTTTCTAAATGTTATGGCTCTTTGTCAACTGCAGTGGGTTGAAGAAAAGCTAAGATCTTGAAAGGACACATTTCGTCCTTTCTTTTTTGATGTTCAGAGCGATAAAAATCCGTTTTTTGAAGTTTTCAAAGTTTCGAAAACCAAAGGCATTTCGTTTGATGAGTTTAATGAGATTATTAGTCGCTTCCAATTTGGCGTTAGAATAGGGTAGTTAAAGGGCGTTGATGTTCCAAAGGAAACAGCACAACTCTTGAAAAGTATGGGATATGAAGTACAATTAGCTTTGATTGCGACAAAGCCTAAGCTGTCCTATCTGAGCACCCTTATCCGTTATGAAGAACTGTACGCTATCAATCCAGATCAAGCACGCGCAACTCCAAAAGAACATCATGATTTCATTGTAAATCATCTAGTTGATAATACAAGACAATTGGAAAAACTAGCTATCTTTGAAAGAATTCAAATTTACCAACGAGATAGAAGTTGTGTATACGATTCAGAAGAAGACAAAACTTCAGCAGCAA
>NZ_NGVM01000077.1:0-929 GCF_002238115.1 Streptococcus sp. KR
CACTTAAAACAAGTGCAGCTGCTGACCCAGCTAGATATTTTTTATTGATTTTCATAATCTCCTCATTTCAATTCTTCTGCTAAAATACTCATATTGTCTTCTAGGTTTTCTAGATAAGTCTTGTCATTTTGTGGATCTGCCTCTAAAGGATTCAGAGTTTTAAGACCCACACCTGTTGATTTGACAAGAGTTTCAGCTACTTTCGAAGAAGCATTACTTTCTGTAAAAATCGTTTTAACCTTATAGGTTTTAACAAATTCCTGAATTTCTGTTAGTTGTCTTGGACTTGGTTCTTGTTCTGGAGAGATGCCTGCAATACCAAGTTGATTAAGTCCAAATCTCTTCGCTAGATAAGAAAAGGCCGTATGTTGGGTTACAAAGGTTTTCTGAGTCGCTTTTTCAAATTTAGGCTGGAATTTCTTAGTCAATTCTTGAGCTTTTTTGATAAAGGCTTGCGCATTTTTCTGGTAAGTTTCTTTATGCTCACTATCAACCTCTGAAAGTTTGTCAGCGATAATTTGGGCTTCTTCACCAGCTTTTTCCGGATCTAGCCAAGTATGAGGGTCATAGAGCGTTTTTTCATCAACTCCATCACCTGCTTCCACATCTTCTAGACCAGGAACACGGTCTAAGGTCATTCCCTCAGATGCTTCCAAAACTTTAACTTTAGATTTTTTTAGATTGGGATCCAGACTTCCTGCCCAAGATTCGAGCGTATGCGAGTGGTAGACAAATACATCTGCATCATAGATGGCTGCAATATCATTCGCTGAAGGTTCAAAGGAGTGAATTCCACTACTTGACTGAATCATTCGAACATCATTCAAGTCACCAGATACTTCCTTGACCATAGCATAGATAGGATAAAAACTGGTCACAATTTTCATCCCTTTACCTGACTGGCTTTCCTTTTGACCACAAGCAGCTAA
>NZ_NGVM01000078.1:0-902 GCF_002238115.1 Streptococcus sp. KR
TTTTGTTTCTTTAATGTATTTGATTTTCTTTTCATGTTCAGGTCCTTTCTTTCCTGTAATTGTGCGTAGGGGAACCGTTAGTTCAAAATGAAGACGGTATTTCAAATAATGTTCAAAATATAAATCATTGGGTTTATAGACTCCAAAAAGCATGAGGGGGATGGTAAAGGTAAACACAAAACCGTAAACAAACCAATCTCCAAATTGCCAGAAAAAGAGATTCAAGCCCAAAACAATAATTGTGACAATAAAGGCTGGTAAAACAAAGATGATTTGTCTTGTGGTGAAACCTAACCAAGCCCTGTGTTGGTATTTTGAGATGTCTTTAAAGACACGTGTATTCATGACTTTCCTTTCTAAAAAGGCTAAGAAGCAATCACTTCCTAGCCTTTATCTAATTACATACCTAAGATTGAGCGAGCCGTACGTTGAGAACCAACGAGGGCAATAATCAGTAAGATAGCTTGTACCAAACTACCAAACATAATCGCAAGTGATTGCAGGACTCCTGCACCATTTGAAACAGCTATTTTACCAGCAGATTCAAACAAAGGAACAAGAGAAACAATCAGAAAAATAAGAACCCCTTGTACCGCATAGACCATAATATTTTTTAAATAGCCTAAACCAATAGACTTCCATTCATCGCTTAAAAATGTTGGAATCGTAAGAGGGGCAAATGGAATCATAAGGTAGAGCTGAATAAATCGAATGGATACCAAAAGATTGACCATGGCTGCACTTACTATCCGAACAAGCCAAATGAGGAGGGCGAAAAAGCCCACAATCATCCGGCCAATAAATCCTGAACCTTTTAATCCAGAGATGGTATCATACTTTGCCCCACCGTGAGCCACAATCGAGGCCACTTGTTCAATGGCATGACTCGCAATCCCGATGAT